>CALDGV010000280.1 GCA_937941745.1 uncultured Prosthecobacter sp.
GATCGAAAATCCCGGTGCGCTGGGCGGAGAACTGCGGGAGGTGACGATGCTGTTCTGTGACATCCGCGGCTTTACCGCTCTCTCAGAAAAAATGCCTCCGCACGAAGTCATTGACCTGCTCAATGAACACATGACCATCCTCACCGATGTGGCCTATGCCCACGGCGGCACGGTGGACAAGTTCGTGGGCGACCTGATCATGGTGCTTTTTGGAGCCCCCGAAGGCACGGAGGAGGACACCGTGAGGGCGGTGCAATGCGCTGTGGCCATGCAGGCACGGCGAAAGTCCCTGAACGCCACATCGTCCCAACCCCTGGAGATCGGCATCGGCCTGGCTACGGGCTCCGTGGTGGCCGGATGCATGGGATCCGACAAACGGCTGAGCTACACCGTTCTCGGGCACCATGTGAATCTGGCTTCCCGCCTGTGCGGCATCGCCCAGCCTGGGGAGATCATCGCGGATGCGACGACTGTGAAGGCGCTGAAAGGCAGCCACCAGACACAACCTTTGCCGCCCATGCAGCTGAAGGGCTTTTCTGAGCCCGTGCAGCCTTACCGAATCCTCTGAAGATGAACCGGCAGGAACGAAAGACTTGGCGTCGGCCCCCGTTTGAACTTTCCCCTTTGGCGAAGCACGCGTAGGGAGGAAAAACGTTGCCCCCATGTTGGAGAAAAAGATCAGGCTAGAACACTCGCACCGCATTCTGTTCACCCGCGAGGTGTTTTCCCCTGCCAACACGACGATCCGGGATCTGCTGATGCTGGGCAGGCCCAGCAAAGTCCCCAGGGTGCTGGTGTTCGCAGATGAACAGGTGATCGCATCTGCGCCCAGGCTGACGGAATCCATCCGAGCCTATGCCAGAGCCCATGCAGAGGTGCTGGATCTGGCTGATGAGGTGGTGGTGCTTCCCGGCGGGGAACCCTGTAAGAACGACTTCAACCTCGTTCAGCAATGCTGGCAGGCCATTCATGATGCTGCCCTGGACCGTCACAGCTATGTCTTTGTCATCGGAGGGGGCGCCGTGCTCGATCTGGTGTGCTTTGCCGCCTCCACGGCCCATCGAGGCATCCGCCATGTGCGTTTCCCCACCACGACGCTGAGCCAGGGCGATGGAGGCGTGGGCGTGAAAAATGGAGTCAACTTCTTCGGCAAGAAAAACTGGGTGGGCAGCTTTGCCGTGCCTTATGCCGTAGTGAATGACTTTGCGTTTCTGGAGAGCCTGCCCGAGCGCGGACGCCGGAATGGCATCATCGAGGCCATCAAAGTCTCCCTCATCCGCGACCGTGCCTTCTTTGAGGAAATCGAGCGCATGGCAGATGCCCTGGCACGCCTGGAGCAGTCAAGCTTGGAGCGGGTGGTGCAGCGCAGCGCTGAACTCCATGTGGAGCACATTGCCACGGGCGGAGATCCTTTTGAACTCGGCAGCGCCCGCCCCCTCGATTTCGGCCACTGGGCGGCCCACAAGCTGGAGCAAATCACGCATTTCGAGGTCACCCATGGCGAGGCGGTGGCCATCGGCATGGCGGTGGACCTCGTGTACTCCGTGAAAAAAGGCATTCTTGAGGAGGCTACAGCCCGCCGTGTGCTGAAACTGATCCGGCGCATCGGCTTTGATACCTTCCATCCCGGTCTGCTGGCCGAGGGGCGCACGGGAGAACCTGTGATTTTGGAGGGGCTGGAGGAGTTCCGTGAGCATCTGGGCGGTGAACTCACGGTGACCCTCGTGCCAAAGATCGGCCAGAAGCTTGAAGTTCATGAAATGGACCGTGGGCTGATCCTGGATGCCCTTGAAGAGCTGCGTGCCAGCGAGCTTCTGACCGCCTGACGCCCCACGACGAGGCTGGTGCAGGTGCCTCCAAAGTCGTTCTCCAGCTTGATTCCGCCAGGAGGCGGGGCAATGAGGCTCCCTGCCCCTGCTTCATGACTTGGCTCCGCGAACTCATCACACGCCTGCGTGCGCTGCAACAGCGCTCACGGCGCTGGCCCTATGCCGGTCGGATCACCTTTGCCCTGGCCTTGCTGGCCATGCTGCTGCTGGTGACGCAGGGGCACCACCTGGAAGATCCGGCGGACATCACCGGCTACGACCTGCAAGGTGGCAAGCTCGTTTCTGAACAGGGCGGGCCGCCCCCTGGAGCCGCCCTGCGCTTCGTCTCCGTGGCACTCCCCTATCTGGACAAGTGGATGCTGGTCGGCGGGCTGGTGTTCATATCCATCCTGCTGCGCCAGTGGGGCAACACCCGCAAACTGGTCATCCCGACGTGGGGCGCAGGTATCTCCATCGCAGCCTGGGGCGTCTGCACGGACATCGCCCACCACCTCGGAGTGGCGCAGATGACCGAACTCGGTGAGCCGTTTGCCCTCGCCGCCTACTGGGTGAAACTGGCCTTGATGGTGATCGGCCTACTGAGCCCGCCTGCGATGCTTCATTACTACCACACGCGTGGCGCTCTTGACCGCTACACCATGCGAACCTTCCTGGCACCGCTGGTCTTCTGCTTTGCTGCCTTCACCTCGCTCTGGCTGATCATGGACCTGCTGGACAACCTGAAGGACTTCCAGGAGGCGGAGACACCGCTGGGCCGGGTGCTGTTGTACTACACCGGCATGCTGCCCTTCATTTTCGTGTCCGTGATGCCAGCCTCCCTGCTGCTTTCGGTGCTTTACACCCTGACCAAGATGTCGCGCGCCAACGAGATCGTGGCCATGCTCGGCGTGGGCCGGAGCGTGGTGCAGGTGCTGCAGCCTCTGCTGGTGCTCTCGGGCCTGGTCTCCCTGCTCTGCATGGCCGCCAACTACCACTGGGCTCCTCGTGCAGAAGGGAACAAGAAGGCCATCATCCGCGGCCTCGATGCCCGCCAGAAGGATTCCATCCGTGAGGATGCCATCATGTTCCGTAATCCCGTGACCCGCCGTCTCTGGTATGTGGGCTCCTTCCCCTTCTCCCTGCAAAATGGCCGGCTTCGCTCCGTGCAGGTGCGTGAGCAGGATCCCCAAGGCCGCGTGACCCGAGTGATTCACGCGGATTCCGCCCTCTGGTGGCCGAACGGGCAATGGCGCTTCTTTGATGGCAAGGTGGTGACTTATCAAAATGGCCAGCCAACAGAAGTTCGCGAGTTCTCACCCGCGAACTCACAGCTGCCACACCTGGATGTCACCACCTTTGATGAGACCCCCTGGAGCCTGATCAGTGATTCGCTGAAGGCAGAGCATCTTGGCGTGCCGGAAATCATCTCCTACCTCAAGGCACACTCCAAGGATCCCAAGGACAAGCTCGCCCCCTTCAAGGCCCACTACCATCACCGCTTTGCCCTGCCCTGGCAAAGCTTCGCCCTCACACTGGTGGCCGCGCCACTCGGCATCGCCTATTCAAGGCGTGGTGCCGTGGGTGGAATCGCCGGTTCGATCTTCATCTTTTTTGCCCTGCTTTTCCTCAACAACCTCTGCCTGAACCTAGCCAAAGGGAATCACGTCTCCGCCTGGATCGCCTCATGGATTCCTCATCTCATCTTTGGCAGCCTGGGCCTGCTGCTTCTGCACTACCGCTCCCAGAACAAGGATCTGCCCAAAATTTCCCTCAAAGCCCTGCTGGGCCGCAAGGCCGTGGTGGCCCGGCCGCGTAACCGGGAGGCAGCCTGAAAAGAGCTCCCGAAGCCCATCCGATGAAACTGGAAATGACTTCCGAGCTCCGTCTCCTTCCCTGCCCCTTTGATCCTGCCCACTCATGATCCAAAACTGGTCCATCCGTTCCCGAGCCACCCATTGTGCCCTGTCTGAGCGTCCTTTTACAGAGGGCGAAGTCTTCCATACCGCCATCTACTTTGATCCAGAAACGAATGGCTACGTGCGGCGCGATGTAGCGATTGATGTCTGGCCGCAGGAAATTGCCGCACGCAAGCCGATCGCCTACTGGCGCACCACCTACACCCCCAACGTCGTGGAGGCTAAGCCGGAGGTGACAAGCAAGGAAAGCGCCATGACGCTCCTCCAGCGCTTCATCGAAGAGGATGATCCGATGACGGAAAACGCCCGCTACATCCTGGCCCTGATGCTCGAGCGCAAGCGCATCCTCTCCCCAACGGCCACCAAGGAGGTGGATGGCAACAAGATGCTGTTCTATGAGAACAAAAAGACCGGAGAGGTCTTCATCGTGCGTGATCCGGAGCTCCGGCTCGACGAACTGGCCACCGTGCAAGATGAAGTTGCCATGCTGCTTGGTTTTGGCGGACCCGCCGCTGAAGCTGCCAAGGTGGCAGGCATGAAATTCACCCCTGACGGCAAGCTCGTGAAGGCTGATGAAGCCCCCGCCGGCACCGCCCCCCAGGAGGCCGAGGCTCCCGCCCAGGCCGAAGAGGCGGCTGAGCCATCGACGTCCGAGCCCATTGCAGAAGCCGACCAAGGAGCCGCTGTCTTGCATCCAGTGATCACGATTGACGGCCCTGCAGCTTCCGGAAAAAGCAGCGTCGCCAAGCTCGTCGCCCGTCAGCGGGAGGCCATTTATGTCAACACCGGCAACATGTACCGAGCCATGACCTGGGCGGTGCTGGACCGAGGCATAGACCCCAACGACAGCGACGCCGTGCGCACCGTCAGCGGTGAAGTCGAGATTGCATCTCCCGTGGTGGATGGCCAGACGCAGGTGCAGGTGAATGGACGCGCCTTGAACGATGCCGACCTTAACAGCGATCCCGTCAACCGGGCCGTCTCGCTGGTGGCCCGCGTGCCGGAAGTGCGCGAGCGCCTGGTGGCTGCCCAGCGTGCGCTGGCTTCGATTGGTCCTTTGGTCATGGAAGGTCGAGACATCGGCAGCGTCGTTTTTCCTGACAGCCCTCTGAAGTTCTACATCGATGCCAGCGAAGAAGTGCGTGCCGCCCGTCGCCGAGCCCAGGGCCATGCCGATCAAGTCGCCGAGCGCGACCGTCTCGACAGCACCCGCAAGACCTCTCCGCTGGTGATTCCGGAAGGAGCGGTGGTGATAGATAACAGCCACCTCACCCTTGAAGAGGCAGTTCAGCAGGTGTTGAACCACCTTCCTTGAGACAACCTTCGGCCCTCATGAACTTCTCCTACTGGCTGGGTCATTGTTTCTTCCGCGCCTTCACACGCGGCTTCTACGACTTCCGCATCATCGGCGCGGAAAACCTGCGCATCAGTGGACCGGCGATCATCGCTGCAAACCACGTCAGCTTTCTGGACCCGCCTTTCATCGGCCAAGCCTTTGATGAGCCCCTCTACTTCTTTGCCAGAAAAACTCTCTTTCAGCACCCGCTTGCGGGGCGGCTGCTGCGTAAATGGCAAAGCATACCGATCGACCGCGACAAGCCGGATGCATCCAGCCTCAAAGCCACCATCCGGCTGCTGAGATCCGGAAAAAAGGTGCTCATGTTCCCTGAAGGCACCCGGAGTCCGAATGGGCAACTGCAAAAGGCCGAGCCCGGCGTGGGGCTGTTTCTGGCCAAGACAGGTGCCCCGGTGCTGCCCGTGCGCATCTTTGGCACGTATGAGGCCTTTCCCAGAGGCGCCAAAGGCCTGAGGCCGGCCTCGGTGACACTAGTCGTGGGTCAGAAGTACCAGCCCGATCTTGCCGCAGCGTCAGCTCAGGGCCGTGATCTTTATCAATCCCTAGCGGATGAGGTCATGCAGCGCATTGGCAGTCTCACGGCTTGAGAGAGCCTTCTCAGCTTTCATGGGAGGTCCCGCTTCTGCATGACCTTTGCCGCTCCTAAGGCAGCAGGCGCAAATCTTGTCACTCCTGCCCTTGCCAAGAGCGGCGGACCCGCTAGTCTCGGTCCACTGATTGTCGCACGGAAGAGTGGCTGAGTGGTTTAAGGTACCTGACTCGAAATCAGGCGTGGGGGAAACCCCACCGTGGGTTCGAATCCCACCTCTTCCGCCACTTTGAACCCGGATTCAAAAAGTCCGCTCTAAGGACGGCCTTTCGCCTGGTATTCAGCGAGTTATGGTTGCCGAATGACACCCCACACTGTCACACCCGGAACCAAAAATACGATGCCACGGCAACAAGGACTCTTGAGGCGAGGAGGCCGCTACTACTGCAATATCAAAGTGCCGAAGATGCTTCGTGAAGCGCTAGGCAAAGAACACATTCGAGAGGCGTTGAAAACTTCCGACTATCGCGAAGCCTGCCGCCGTGTGGTGTATGAGAACATGCGCTGGAAGGGCTTCTTTGAAGAAGAGCAGCGCAAAGCCGCGACGCTAGCCGCCTCCCTGGCTTCCCCCAAACCTCGCCTTATTGTTCACCTGTCGGAACGTGAAGCGCATGAAATTGCCGCCCGTCATTTGATCCGGCTCGAAAGGCAGTTTCGCCAATGGTGGGAGGACGAAGGACGATTACTCGAAGCTTGTGACCGGCAGGAAGTGCTGTTCAGCGTGGCGGATGAACTGGCCGCATTGGAGGGGAACTCCGATATAGCCGCAAGTAAAGATGCCATATCGGTTATCCGTCCTTTGCTTGAACACGAAGGAATGATTTGCCCGCCCACAAGTCCGGCCTTCAAAATGCTGCGCCCTTTGCTTCGAGCAGCCCTCGCGGAACACGCCTCACGCAAGCTGGACGTGCTGGAGCTACGCTCCGTTCAAGCGAGAGACACCCATTTTCGTGAGTTGTTCGCTCACTCGGCGGCTCCCCAACGAAGAGTAGCACATACTCTTGATGATCTGTTGAAGCGGCTCGCAAATGCACAAAGGGAGGATGAACTCGCTCCGGGCACTTTGATGACCTATGAGCTTCCTGCCCGCATACTTCGTGAAATAATCGGCAGTGATACCGCCCTGTCCGACATCACGAGAGAGCGCATTGAAGAACTATGCGGGTTGCTGCGACGTGCTCCACAGAACGCCACGCAACGCTATCCAGGCCTGACTTTGCAACAAGCCATCGAAGCCGCAGACAAAGCCAAGGATACGCGGCGATTGAAGCCAACAACGCTTTCCAACTACTTCAACAACCTCACGACGATATTCAACTTCGCGGTGGATGAGGGAATGATGGCTGAAAACCCCACCAAGGGGAAGCGGCTACGGAACCGATTCCGTGAGGAGTCTGGCGGCCCCAAGGCACAGTTTAGTATTGATGACCTCAATGCGATGTTTCGCGCCCCGCTCTTTACGGGATGTGTTGACGACGAGAACGGCTACGCGAGGCCCGGGCCAAATCAGCCTCGGCGCGGGCGCTTTTGGGTGCCGCTTCTCGCTTTGTTTCATGGCTTGAGATGCAATGAAGCCTGTCAGTTATACACGGAGGATGTTAAGGAACGGCATGGGGTTTGGTTCCTTCACATTCGAGAAGAGAGAGAGAATGGTGACGTGTGCGAGAAGCGATTGAAGACAGAGCAAAGCAAACGAGAGGTGCCAATACATCCAGAAGTCATGAGCATTGGCTTTCTCGCCTTTGTTGCGGAACGGCGAAAAGATGTATCATCGCCGCGATTGTTCCCCGATTTAGCGCTTGGGAAAACTGGCTATTATAGCAACCCATTTTCTAAGTTCTTTGGGCGCTTTGTCGCGAGCGTATTGGGTGAGCATCATCAAGCAACCTTTCATAGCTTCCGGCATCAGTTCCGTGATGCCACACGAGCCGCCCGCCTTTCCATTGAAACGGTAGCTCTCCTTGGCGGATGGGAAGACGGCAAAGGGAGCCGACACTTAACCATGAATCATTATGGGCGCGGCAGCGAGTTTCTGCGCATCCTTCGGGATGACATCTCTAGGATCAGCTATCCCGGCCTAACAATCGAGCATCTGCGCAAGTCAATATGACGGTGATCTATATTTGAATCAGGGTACAGAAACGTGCAAACGACGGCACGCGACGGAGGGCCGTTGGAGGTGGATGTATTCCTCCCCATGCATCCCACTATTCCAGCATAT
>CALDGV010000281.1 GCA_937941745.1 uncultured Prosthecobacter sp.
ATCTGTCACTTAGGCGCTCGTGTTGAAAGAGTAACGCTAAACAATGGGCAAAAAAACTTGGAAGTTCGTTGCCAAAGTAACGATAAAAGTGTGATGGTTGATCAGATCCTAGTGGCTTTGGGGAGAACTCCTGCCACTGCAGGTTTAGGTCTGGATAAGGCTGGAGTGAAGTTGGTGCTCCAAAAGGTCGAGGTGCAGGCGACGATGCAGACATCACAGCCTCACATCTTTGCGGCGGGCGATGTTTGCAGTCCTTTGGATGTTGTCCATGTGGCCATCCAACAAGGTGAGATCGCTGCCAGAAATGCGGCTCGTCTGATGCGAGGTGAGCCCCTTCATGAGGAGATGGACTATCGTCTTCGGCTCTTCGGCGTGTTTTCGCATCCTCAAGTCGCGGTTGTTGGCACTAGTGAGAAAACATTACGACAAAATAATGTTAAATACGTTACAGCATCTTATCCATTCAACGACCACGGGAAGAGCATGGTCATGGGCGAAACGGAGGGGTTTGTGAAAATGATCGCAGATCAATCAACCGGCGAAATCCTGGGGGCTTCCTGCGTCGGGCCGCATGCGACGGAGATGATTCATGAGGTCGTGATTGCCATGAACTACCGTTCATGCGTTCAGGACTTCATGAGCATTCCTCACTACCATCCGACTTTGAGCGAAATCTGGACTTACCCCGCTGAAGATTGCGCTGATCAAATTAGTAACGTGAAAAAGTAATTTAGAATCGTTACAAAAGCGTTTCCCTCCACATGGCTGGATGAAGGAAAGCTGCTGTGGTGCTGCCGCGGTCACCGGCACCGCCAGCGATGGTTTCCATCGCCATGTCACCCTTGAATCCAATGGCTGGGTAAAGCCATTCCTCACCTCCAATTTGCAACTTGGGAATCAGTGCGCTGCCAAGATGCTCGATCTCCCAACTCAACAGCAGCGGTTCTTCATCGGAAAAGCTGCCGAGAAACTGTTCAACATCGGGAATGATCCCCAGCAGGCCCGTGTCGTTAAGCAGGTCCCAGACTTCGCCAGTCTTGAGATCAAACTGGACCGCGAATCCCACCGAGCGGCTTTTCCCGTCCTTTTGACGCTGCTTCGATACAAGGGCGAAAAGAATCTGCGGGGGGGCCTCGCTGGGGATCACATCCACCTGAAATCCGAAGCGCAATGGATGGGGGGGGACCTCGATTGTGCCAAAGCTCACCAAATCGAAGCTTGCGAAGGCCATCTCTGGACTGACAAAAGCGGTGGGTGGGTGCATGGGATAATTTTAATAACTTTTGGAATTAATGTTATTTTATTAAAATTATCAATTTATTTATAGAAATTAAAATTTTATAGAGTCGGTAGCACTCTAAACCAGAGATGGCCGCAATTTGGCGATGGACGGGGTTTGGAGATGGCGTTCATGGTCGCCCTTTCATGAAGTTTTTCCCCTTGTCTCCATACCTGAGTCTCCCTGTTTGCGTCATTGTGCTTTCTGCTTGTGGGGAACACGACTCAAAGACCGAGGCTCAACTTGCTGCCTCAGGAGGGACTGGCGTTGGTCAGACTGATCAGGTGCCCGCAGTAGCGGTGGTTGAAAAAAGTGCCCCGAAACCTGCTTCGGAGACATCTGTGGCCAAAAAGGTTTTTTGGACGCCAGAAATGCTCCATACGGAGATCAAATACCACAACCCGGACTACGATGGCAGTGGAGAATTCAATCTTCAGGAAGGGCAGCCCGTGGCCATCAGCCTACGTGGAGCTAAAATTCGCAACCTGGAGTTTTTGACCCGCTTCAGTCCCCTTGCTTTGGATTTGAGCGGAACCCCGATTCAGGACATCCGACCAGTGAGGGGCATGAAACTGGTGGAGCTGTACTTGGAGGACAGTCCGGTGACCGATCTTTCCCCTCTTCGCGGCATGCCTTTGGAGAAGATCTACCTCAGTCGAACGCCTGTCAGCGATCTCAGTGCTTTGGCGGGAGCTCCATTGGTGGAGGTGAATGTCGTGGACACCAAAGTCAGTGACCTGACGCCGCTCGCTAAGTCGCCCATTCAAATGCTCTGGCTTACTGGCACGCCTGTCGAAAGCATCGCTCCGCTCCAAGGAATGCCCCTGGTCAGTCTCACGCTCCATCGCACGAAGGTGATGGACCTAGCCCCGCTTTCCGGCAGCACACTTCAGCGTCTGCACATCGCAGAAACGCCGGTCAGTGACCTTTCTCCGCTCAAGGGGCTTTCCCTGACCCGACTCGTGTTCACTCCGGCCAACATCAAGACAGGTCTGGAGGTGGCCAAAAGCCTGCCTGTTCAGGAAATCGGCACCCAGTTTGATGAACAAGGCCGGGATTTGATGCCTCCTGAGGCCTTCTGGGCTCAACAGGCCAAGTAAAAGAGCTCCGAAATTCGTGGGTTGGGGCTGGATGGAGGCGGGTCTTCCTACCAGCCACCTCGAACGTTCCACTTTTCCATCAGGTCGGCGGGCAGTTCGGTGATGAACCGGCTGGGCTTCATCAAGATGTCACCATCGCGAGCCTGATGATTGATCACGGGATAGCAGAGGTAGAGTTCGTCCTTTGCGCGGGTGACCGTGACGTAAAATAGACGGCGCTCTTCCTCAATTCCGAGGTCACTCTCCTCCACAGCCCGGGCGTGGGGGAACATGCCGTCGGCCACCCAGATGGCAAAGACGGTGTGCCATTCGAGTCCCTTGGCCTGATGGGCGGTGGTCAGGGTCACGGCCTCCTTGTCCTGCTGCTGGTCGGGCTTGTCACCTGTATCCACACCGCTGAGCAGGCTGAGCTGGCTGAGGAACTCCAGCGGATCGGTGAAGCGGCTGGAGTAGTTGCTGAGCTGCTCCAGGTCCTGCTCGCGCTGGTCGGCGTTTTTGAACTTGGCCCGCATGTAGTCCTGATACACGCCCTCATAAATGCTGCGGATCATCTCGGGCGGCGTGGCGGTTTTGCCATCGACAATCAATTCATCCAGCGTGTAGGCGAACTGGTCCCAGGTCTCACGGGCCTTCTTTGGCACGGTCATGGGGATGAGCAGGTCGCTGAACTTGCCCGTCATCACCTCAGCGCCCGCAGCGTCTGTCTTTAGCCAGGCATTCCAAAGCTTCAGTGCACTGGCTCCGCCAACGCCGGGGATGAGCTTCACCATGCGCATGAAGCTGACTTCATCACGGCGGTTCACGGCGAACTTCATGAACGCAGCCACGTCCTTCACGTGCGCCTGCTCAAAGAAGCGCAGGCCGCTGGTGATCTGGAAGGGGATGCCACGGCTGGTCAGCTCCATCTGCAGTTCCATGCTGTGGAAATGGGCACGGTAGAGCACGGCGATGTCACTGAGGGAGACACCCTCTTCATCCTGCAGCTCAAGAATTCGCTGGGCCACGAACGACGCCTGCGCACTGCCGCTGTCGAGTGGCACCAGTGCAGGCAGCATGCCCTTTTCGTTCCTCGAAGACTGGAGGTTCTTGCGGATCTGGGCACGGTTGTGGCCGATGCTGGCGTTGGCGAGGTTCAGCACCTCGGGAACGCTGCGGTAATTCACCTCGATTTTGAAGACGCGGGCCTTCGGCCAGTGCTCGTGGAAGTTCAGGATGTTTGTCACATCCGCACCACGCCAGGAATAGATGCTCTGCGCGTCATCGCCCACGACCATGAGATTGCCGTCCGGACCGGTAAGCATCTCGATGAACTCGCACTGGAGCCGGTTCGTGTCCTGGTATTCATCGACCAGAACAAACTCAAACTGCCGTTGGTAGCGTTCCAGAAGGTCAGGATTTTCCTTCAGCAGCCGCACGGACTGGGTGAGCAGGTCGTCAAAGTCCATGCAGTTTGTCTCCAGCTTCTTCTGCTGGTAGAGCTCACGCAGGCGGACGACGTGCTCGATGATCTGGTCGAAGTAGGGGTAACGGGTGGCAATGATCTCCTCGACCGGCGTGCAGGTGTTGTCCGCCATGGAGAAGATGTCACCCAGCACCTCGGCCTTCGGAAAGCGGAAGCCAGTGGTGTCGATGCCGCTGCCGGCCACCACGGTTTCGAGCAGGTCCTTCTGATCCTCGCGGTCCATGATCGAAAAGCCTTTGCGATAGCCCAGTCGCTCGGCGTTCCACCGCAGGAACTTGTTTCCAATGCTGTGGAAGGTGCCGCCCCAGAGGCGTGCCGTGTCCACCTCCACCAGGAGGTTCACACGTTCCAGCATCTCACGCGCCGCCTTGTTCGTGAAGGTGAGCAGGAGGATCTGCTCAGGCAGAACACCGTTGTCCAGAAGCCAGGCCACCCGGTAGGTCAGCGTGCGCGTCTTGCCCGACCCAGCTCCAGCGATCACAAGCGTCTGCCCAGGAGGAGCGGTCACAGCGGCGTGCTGCTGCTCGTTCAACTCGGCCTTGTAGTTTATCCGCGGCGCGGAGGAGTGAGCGGAATGCAGCGTGTATTCGCGGGCCATGGAGGAAGTTTTTGAAAAGCAGGTTTCGCAGAGCTGGCTTACTGCCTGTAGAAATCCAGGGTGTGCTTCAGGCCTTCCTGCCAGGTGATTTGGGGGGCATAGCCGAGCTGCTGGCGTGCTGCAGAGAGGTCGGCCGCAGAGTGCCGGATGTCACCGCTGCGCGCAGGTTCATGGTGAGGCAGGATCTGCTGTCTGGTGAGGGTGTTCAGTTCGGCAATGAGGTCCAGCAGCGTCACGCTGGTGCCTCCGGCGATGTTGAAGACCTTTCCAGCCACCTGATTGGATGGCCTCTCCGCCGCCAGCAGGTTCGCTTCGACCACATTGTCGATGTAGGCAAAGTCCCGTGATTGAAGGCCATCGCCAAAAATCGTGGGTGCCTCGCCTCGCAGCATCATGGTACAGAACCGTGCGATGACTCCGGAGTAGGGGGAGTTGAAGCTCTGCCTGGGGCCAAAGACATTGAAATAGCGCAGGGCCACTGTTTCCAGGCCGTAGAGCTGATGAAACAGCTGGCCATAGCGTTCGCTGCCATACTTTTGCAGCCCGTAAGGAGAAAGCGGCTGGACGGGGTCCGACTCGTGTTTGAGAGGAGCCGGGCTGTCTCCGTAAATGGCGGCTGAGGAGGCGAACATGAAGCGCCGGACGCCTGCATCCCGGGCTGCCATGAGCAGCGCCAGCGAGGCATCAAGGTTCACTTGGTTGCTTTCCACCGGCTGTTCCACGGACTGAGGCACGGAGGCGATGGCTGCTTCATGGAAAACCCAGTCACAGCCCTGCACCAGCTGTGTGACAAGCGCTCGGTCGGTGATGTTGCCGTGGATGAACTCCACCCCGCTGCCAGCGCCTGCCCATGCCAGGTTGGCCAGGTCGCCTGTGCTGAGGTCATCCAGCACGATGACCTTGGCTCCCCGCTGGCAGAGAGCCTGAGCGATGTGACCACCGATGAAGCCGGCACCGCCGGTGACGAGAGCTTGAATTTCCAATCGGGAAGAACTGGGCATGAGGCTGCGCATGTTTCACAGGCCGCCTCCTTTGGCAACCTCCTTGGCCGCTTGAGCTTCATCGACTTTTTCACTTCGTCGGTGCCGCATTTTTTTCAAAGTTCCTCCCACCTTGACCCCTAGGAATGCCCGCGACATCATGCGAGGCCACTTCCACTGCATGAAACGCCTCTACCGCCACGCACAGATCGCCTCTGAAGACAGTCCCAAGCTCCAGCTTGGCGATGTTTTGGTCGAGGGTGACAAGATCGTTGGCGTGGCGCCAGCCATCACCGGCGTGACGGATTGTGAGGTGGTGGACTGCACGGGCCGTGTTCTCATGCCCGCCATGTTTGACATCCACGTCCATGCGCGTGAACCCGGCCAGGAGGACAAGGAGAACATCACCACCTGTGCGGAGGCGGCCATCAATGGAGGGGTGACCGGCTTTGTGATGATGCCGAACACATCTCCGGCCATCGACAATGCAGGCGTGGTGCGCACGGTGCTGGAAAGTGCCCGTCGCACGCGCATCGGTGCAGGAATTTTCACCAGCGGAGCCATCACCAAAGGGCGCAAAGGAGAGGAGCTGGCGGGCATTGCAGGGATGAAGGCTGCGGGGGCTGTGCTGCTGTCGGATGACGGCTATGCCGTGGACAACCCACAGGTGCTCCGCCGTGCCATGGAATACGCGCGTGATCACGACCTGCCGCTGGCCAGCCATTGCGAAGTCAAAATGCTCAGTGGCAAGGGCTGCATGCATGAAGGCAAGGTCAGCTACTCGCTCGGCCTGCCCGGGATTCCCAGCATCAGTGAGGAGATCTGCATCTCCAGGGACATCCGTCTGGCCGAATACACGGGTGTGCATCTCAACATCCAGCACGTCACCACGGCTGAGGGCATGCGCACGATCAAGCGTGCCAAGGATCGCGGCATTCGCGTGAGCTGCGAGGTCGCGCCGCACCATCTTATCTTCAATCATGAGCACATCGGCAGCTACGACACTCATTACAAGATGAATCCCCCGCTGCGCACGCCAGAGGACAATGCCGCGCTGTTGCAGGGGTTGAAAGACGGCTGGTTCGATGTGATCGCCACCGATCACGCTCCCCATACTCCGTTTGAGAAAAACCAGGATTTTGCCAGTGCTCCTTTTGGCATCACCGGCCTCGAAACCGCACTGCCGAGCTTTTATCACCACTTCATCTCCAAGGGAATCTTCGACTGGAGCCTGGTAGTGAAGCGTTACAGTGCTGAGCCGCGTCGCTTGATGAAGCTTGCTCCGGTGCCGATTGTGGAGGGCGGCGTGGCGGAGTTCATCCTGTTCAATCCGGAGCGCAGCACGACCTTCAGCCGTGACTTCATGAAATCGAAGAGCATCAATACGCCGTTCCTCGATCAGACGCTTCAGGGCATGGTCGAGCGCGTGATCTATCGGGGAGAAGAGCTGCTCGTTCGCTAAGGAGAGCTCCTCCAAAGACATCGACCTCGTGTTGGAATTCATGAGTGAGCCTGTTGCGTCTCAATGCTCCGCTGAGGTCTGGCCAAGTGAGGTCTGGCATGCGCTTGAGCGGCGGCATCGCGAGCGCGTCGAAAGGCTGGCGGATGATTTTGTGAGCCGGAGAAGCCGCTCGGAGAAGCATCCCGTTCACGACTTCCTCTTCACCTACTACAATTTTTCCCCGGCCAAGCTGAAGCGCTGGCTGCCACCCCTTGGAGTCGGGCTGAAGGTATCGGATGAAGATTTGGTGCAGCGGGCCTGGCTTGAGTCTGCGCCGATGTGCAGGGCAGGGAATGTAACGGCCCTGAATCCGGCTCATCTGGGTGGATCCACCTTGGATTTGGCACGCTGGGTGGCGGCCTTGTGCCGAGCCGTGGGCGACCGCACGCCGCGGCTGCGCTGCTTTGGGCTGCATGAGTGGGCCATGGTCTATCGTCAGCCGCGCGAACAAGTTCGGCACCAGGGATATGAATTGCGCATGTCCCCTGAGGCCGTGGCTGCCTTTGTGGAGTCGCAGACCGTCTGCTGCTCCCACTATGATGCCTTTCGCTTTTTTACGCCCGAGGCTCGTCCTCTGAACGTGTTTCAGCCAGTGCTGGAGACTCGCCTGGAAATGGAGCAGGGTGGCTGCCTGCATACCAACATGGATTTGTACAAATGGTCGGCCAAGCTCTGGCCCTGGGTTGGCAGTGATCTGGTGGGCGAATGCTTTGCCCTGGCCTGTGAAGGTCGTGATCTCGACATGCGGGCCAGTCCTTATGATTTAAGCCACCTGGGTTACGAACCTGTCTTCATCGAAACTGCGGAAGGACGTGCTCAGTATGAGAGCGAGCAGCGCCAGATTGCTGAAAAAGCCTCGGAACTGCGGAAACGGCTGCGCGTGGCTGCCGAGCGGCTGCTTGCTGTCGGCTGAAGATGGCGGAAGAGGTGGGATTCGAACCCACGGTGGGGTTTCCCCCACGCCTGATTTC
>CALDGV010000282.1 GCA_937941745.1 uncultured Prosthecobacter sp.
AATGCCTCGTCAGCCAGGGGGGGCTCAGTGTTTATTCAGCTCATTCCCATGAGATTCCCGACACCCTCCAGGAGATCGGCCGCCTCCGTGAGATCACCTTCAGGCAGGTCGGCGAAGGCACCGGCCAGGATGTCGATTTGGACAGATTTGACCGCTATTACGAGCATCTTTTCCTTTGGGATGAGCAGAAGCACTGCATCGCCGGCGCTTACCGCCTCGGGCGTGCGGACATCATTCTGCGTGAGTATGGCCCCAAGGGGCTCTACACCAACACGCTGTTTCGTTTTGAGAAGCCGTTTCTGGCTAACCTGGAGGCGGCGGTGGAGATGGGCCGCAGCTTCATCACCAAGGATTACCAGCGAAACCTTTCTTCCCTCCCGCTGCTCTGGAAGGGGATCGCGCATTGGATCGCACGGCATCCTGGTTACAAGAAGCTTTTCGGCCCGGTGAGCATCAGCAAGGACTACGATAAGCTGAGCCGGAAGTTCATGGTGGAGTTTCTCCAGGAAAACTGTTTGCACGAGAACCTCGCCAGCTTCGTCAAGCCGAGGAATCCATTCCGCTACCTCCGTGGACGCAAACTCATGCGCGAATTCATCAGTGCCGAGCTTCAGGATGTGGATGATTGTTCGGCGCTCATCTCCAGCCTGGAGACTGACGGCAAGGGCATTCCTGTGCTGCTGAAACACTATCTCAGGCTGAACGGCACGATCCTGAGCTTCAATGTGGACAAAGAGTTTTCGTCAGTCATTGACGGGCTCATTCTGGTCGATCTCACGGAGACGGAACCGAAGCTGCTGGCCAAATACATGGGTGAGGAAAAGTGCCGGGAATATCTCTCCAGGCACCAGGCAAAGGCGGAAAAGCTCGCCGAGTGACCTGAGCTTCAGGATTTTCGCCGCTGGTTCGTTGGCAAGGTGTGCTCTCAGTGCTCCTCTAGCCGCGCTTATGCCTGACGATGAAACCACGCTCTTCCGCCAGTCCTGGACGCTCTATGATGCGCTCTCGGAGATGAACTACATGTTCCATCGGGAGATTTATGCACGCGTCGGAGCCTTGCTGAAAGGTGTCAAATCCGGGTATTCCCTGGTGGATTTGGGCTGTGGCAATGCACGCTTTCTGGCGCCATACCTCAAGGTCGCTCCGCCAGCCCGTTACACTGGGATTGACCTGTCTCCGGTGGCCTTGAAGGAGGCCCAGACGTATTTGCAAGGCCTGCCAGAGGTGAATCTCCAGTGTCAGGACATGCTCGCTGCGATGGAGTCGGGCTCCGCCAGATACGACGTCATCTTCACGGGTTATGCCGTACATCATCTGCAGAGCGGGGAGAAGCAGCGGCTGCTTCAAGCCTGCTCCCGTCAGCTCAACCCCGGAGGCTGCCTCATCATGGTGGATGTGGTTCGCGAAGAGGGCCAAAGCCGTGAATCCTATCTGGAGAACTACCTCGGAACCATGCGGCGAAGCTGGACCCAGGTTCCTCCATCTCAGCTCGATGAAGCCTGCACCCATGTGGCGTCTTTTGATTTTCCTGAAACTCTCTCCAGCCTTCGCCAGATGGCCAAGGAGTCATCACTGATCGGACCTTCGGTGCTGGAGCATCATGCCCAGCACCACGTCCTGGTGTTCTCTGCAGAATGATCTACGGGAATCTCAATTCACCACATTGACGGGCCTTCCCTCGAGGAAGGCACGAAGGTTGGACGCGGTCAGATCAATCAGCCTGCGCCTAGCTTCTCGGCTGGCCCAGCCGATGTGCGGCGTGATGAGGCAGTTTTTAGCCGTGAAAAGCGGGTTGCCAGCCTTGGGGGGTTCGACGCTGAGAACATCGAGGCCGGCTCCTGCGATGCGGCCTTCGTTGAGTGCCCAGGCAAGAGCTTCCTCATTGACGAGTGGTCCACGGCCCGTGTTGATCAGGAATGCGGAAGGTTTCATCAGGCTGAGCGTGCGCTCTCCAACGAGGTGTTTCGTATCCTCAGTGAGTGGGCAGTGCAGGGAGATGGCATCACTTTGAGCAAAAATTTCATCAATGCTGGCTGGCTTCACACCTTCTGGAGGCGGAGTTTTCCACTCACGCTTGCTGGCCAGCACATTCATGCCGAAGGCGAGCCCGATTCGGGCCACGGAACTGCCGATATCACCATAGCCGATGATGCCGAGCGTGCGTCCGCTGAGCTCGATCACCGGGTGGTCCCAGTAGCAGAAGTCCGGACATGCGGCCCAGCGGCCTTCGCTGACGGTCTGCGCGTGATGCCCCACGTGGTTGGTCAGTTCCAGCAAAAGGGCAAAGACGAGCTGAGCCACCGCTGGAGAACTGTAGCCAGGAACATTGGTGACCACGATTCCGCGCTCCCGGGCGGCGGCTGTATCCACGATGTTATAGCCGGTGGCGGTGACTCCGATGTATTTCAGGTCCGGCAGCGCTGCGATGATTTCGCGGGTGACCGGGGCTTTGTTGGTGATCACAATCTCAGCTCCGGCGCAGCGGGCGGCGGTCTCTGCCAGCGGGGTGCGAGGGTGGATTTCGCAGGGGGCGATGGCTTCAAGAGGTGCCCAGGAGGCGTCTCCAGGGTTGGCAGTATGGGCATCGAGCAGGACAATCTTCATGGTGCAAAGGCCTTTTGGCGTGGATGGCCGGTCTTGCAACCTCTTCAGGGATTCTCCATGACCGTCCTTGACGCTCCGAAGCTCACTTCTACTATCGCCGCGCCCTTTCCCCCAATCACCCATGAACATCCACGAATACCAGGCCAAGGAACTCTTCACGAAATTCGGTGTCGCCACCCCTCCCGGAAAGGTCGCTTCGATGGCCGAAGAGGCCGGCCAGATTGCCGCTGAACTCGGCGGTGCTGGGCTGGTGGTCAAAGCGCAGATTCATGCTGGCGGCCGCGGCAAGGGAACCTTCAAAAATGGCTTCAAAGGCGGTGTGCATGTGATCAACACAGCTGCTGAAGCCCAGGACATCGCCGGCAAGATGCTGGGACAGACTCTGGTGACTCACCAGACGGGCCCCGAGGGCAAGCTGGTAAGCAAGGTGCTCGTCGCCAAGTCCGTGGACATCATCAAGGAGTACTATTTCGCGATTCTCTTCGACCGCGGCAGCAGCGGTCACGCACTGATCGCAAGCACGGAAGGTGGTATGAACATCGAGGAGGTGGCCGAAAAGACCCCGGAGAAGATCATCAAGGAGTTCGTGCATCCCATGCTTGGGCTCCAGGCCTACCAGGCCAGGAAGGTGGCTGCTGCGCTTGGACTGAGAGGTGCCCTTGCCAATCAGGCGGTGAAGCTTTTTACAGCCCTCTGGAACCTCTATTCGAAGAGCGACTGTTCACTTGTGGAAGTCAACCCGCTGGCAGTGACGGCTGACAATCAGGTGGTGGCCCTTGATGCCAAATTCAATTTTGATGACAATGCCCTCTACCGTCAGAAGGACGTTGTGGCGATGCGTGACACGACGGAAGAAGATCCTCGCGAAGTCGCTGCCAGCGAATTTGGTCTGAACTACATCGGCCTGGACGGCAACATCGCTTGTCTTGTCAATGGAGCTGGTCTTGCCATGAGCACGATGGACATCATCAAGCTCCACGGTGGGGAACCCGCCAACTTCCTCGACGTGGGTGGTGGTGCAACCAAGGAGCAGGTGACCGCTGCCTTTAAGATCATTCTAGGTGATCCGAATGTGAAGGGAATCCTGGTGAACATCTTTGGTGGCATCATGGACTGCAACATCATCGCCAACGGCATCGTGGCAGCAGCTCAGGAGGTCTCCTTGAACATCCCGCTCGTGGTCCGGCTTGAAGGCAACAATGTGGATGCTGGCAAGAAGACGCTGGCTGAGAGCGGACTGGCCATCACCAGCGCAGATGGCTTGACGGATGCTGCCCAGAAGATCGTGGCAGCCGTTGGCAAAGCCTGATGGACTGAACTCCAGAGCTTCAACGAAAAAGCCACCGCCCGGAAGGACGGTGGCTTTTTTGCGATGTGAGAGTGCTGGATGCTCCAGCAGGAACTGTGAGGAGGCATCCAGCGTCGATAGTTACTCAGATTTAGCCTTCTTTGCTTTGCCTTTACCCTTTTTGGCAGCCTTCGTGTCACCTGCAGGTTGAGGCTCTCCTTCGAAGGGTTTGTTGCCATGTGTGAAGCGAGGTGGTGGCATGACCTCTTTCACCTCAGTCTGCAGCCTCTTCAGTTCCGTTCGCAGTTCTTCGATGGTTTCCGAATAGGCTGGATCGTTGTAGAAATCCTTGGTTTCGAGAGGGTCCTTTTCCCGGTCCAGGAGATCCCAGTCGTCCACATCAGGCTTGTAGTAGTGCACCAGTTTGTAGCGGTCAGTGATGACGCCGTAGTGAGGCCTCACACGATGTGGAACAGGATATTCGTAGTAGTGGTAATAAAAGGATTTTCGCCAATCTGAAGGTGATTCCCCCTTGAAGAGGGGAACAAGGCTGCGTCCCTGCATGTCAGCTGGCTGTGGTTCTCCAGCCAGATCCAGAAAGGTCTGAGCCAGGTCGAGAAGGGAGACAATGTGCTTGTCGGTCGTACCTGCTTTGGCCACGCCTGGCCAGCGCACCAGAAAAGGGGTGCTCAGGGATTCTTCAAAGATCCAGCGTTTGTCGAACCAGCCATGTTCGCCCAGATAGAAGCCTTGGTCACTGCTTAGAATGACCACAGTGTTCTTGGACAAGCCCTGTTCATCCAGGTAGGACAGCACGCGCTGCACACTCTCGTCCACAGCCTTCACGCAGGCGGTGTAATCGTGCATGTAACGTTGATAGCGCCACCTGACCAAATCCTTGCCGCTCAGATTGGCTTCTCGGAACTTGGCGTTTCTCGGTTCGTAGTATTCGTTCCAGTATTTGAGCTGATCCGGGGTCAGGTTGGCTGGGGGAACCAGCTTGGCATCTCTTTCGGTAAATGTCCTGTCGAGGCCCATGTCGTGATCGCTGATGGCCTTGCTCCTGCCCTCAAAGCTGTCGAACAGAGTTTCAGGCTCTGGATAGACCCGGTCGCCATCATGACCGAGGTGCCGGATGGGTGGTTCCCATTCCCTGTGCGGAGCCTTGTGCTGGAGCATCAGCATGAAGGGTTTGGTTTTGTCGCGCTTGTTCAACCACTCGATGGAAAGATCTGTGATGATGTCCGTGACATAGCCGCTGTGCTTCACGGGTTTGCCATTCTCGATCATCGGTGGGTTATAGTAGGCACCTTGTCCCGGCAGCACATGCCAGTGGTCATATCCCACTGGATCGGTCATGAGATGCCACTTCCCGATGACGGCGTTGGTGTAGCCTGCCTTTTGCAGAAGCTTGGGAAAGGTCTGCTGGCTGCTGTCGAAGCGGCTGTTGCTGTTGTTGTAGAAGCCGTTCAGGTGGGAATACTTGCCCGTCTGAATCACCGCGCGCATCGGACCACAGATGGAGTTGGTGACCAGGCAGCGATCGAAACGAATCCCTTCCTTGGCAATGCGGTCGAGTCCTGGGGTGTGCAGCAATTGACGCTTTTCGCCATAGGCGCTGATGGCCTGGCTTGCCAGGTCATCACAGAAGATGAAAAGGATGTTGGGTCGGTCGGATGCGGTTGCCTGTGCCGTGATGGCAGCAGCAATCGCTAGGGTGGCGGCAATTCGACGAAGCATAGGCACCACCGAACGATTGCGGGAGTGCTTAGTTTGCTGGAAAACCCTCCTCGATTACCGTGCAGCGGTCTTTTTGAGGGCGGCAGCCGTCGTCGGGCCTGTCTGCTTGGCTTGCCATTGTTGATAACGTTCAAGTTCTCGTTCGATGAGTTTGAGGCAGAACGCCACCACGGTGGCATCATCCAGATAGCCGATTCCGATGAGAATGTCAGGAATGACATCGGCGGGGTTCAGAACATAAAGCAAGGCCAGGGCGCCTGCGCTGATCGCCCAGTAGGGCACTTCTCGATACCTGCCCGTCCAATAATCTTTGACCATGGCGAGGAGGATGCGGGCTTTTTCAACGAACTGCCGCAGCCTGGGAAGCTTGCTTTCAATCTCCGCAGCACGCTGGCTCACTTTAGCGATGTCGTTGTCGTGATGATTTCCGGAAGGCATGGCGTTGCTTGAATAACGACAACAAAAAGCCCGCTCATCTCTGAGCGGGCAGCTTTTTCCATTTCTGGCGGAGCGGACGGGGCTCGAACCCGCGACCTCCAACGTGACAGGCTGGCGTTCTAACCGACTGAACTACCGCTCCTTTCCAGAATGTTGGGGCCGCGATATTAGCGGCATCAAGTGCTGTGGCAAATGGATTCTTTATCTTGGTTCAAATTTGATGTGAGTGGCTCTGATGATGTGGTCTTGAGTGCAATCAAAGTTCCTTGATTCGTCCATGGTGGTCTGTTCAGCGATGCAGGAGCCAGTATTTTCGTCTGCATCGACCAAGAATTTTTTCCGCTTCGCCAAAACAACAGAGGTCAGCAGGTGCGAAAACACGTTTGACGCATGTTTCAATATTGGAATATAAGTTGAGCAACACTGTACCATGTTGGCATCCATCCGTACTCCCGCCCGCCAATGCGAAGTGGCCTGGTTCTCGGCCCTTTGCTCAGACGACTATGAATTTTTAGGCGTACCTGATGGCTCGCTAAGGTCCAATTATGAGCACTGCGGTGATATTGTGAGGAAGGCAGATGTCCTCGGCTATCAAAACATTCTGCTGCCTTCGGGCTGGATTGCTGGCCAGGACGCGTTGTCCTTTGCAGCCGCGATGGCACCGCAGACTCAGCAGATCAATCAGCTCGTCGCTCTGCGCATGGGGGAAGTCTGGCCACCCATGCTGGCTAGGGCCATTGCGACGGTTGATCACATCGCCAAGGGTCGCTTGTGCATCAATATCATTTCGTCCGACATGCCAGGCCTCAAGGAAAGCAATGAAGTGCGCTATGCCCGGGCCAGCGAGATCATCCAGATCCTCCAAGGATTGTGGAGGACTGACGGCCCGTTTGAATGGAAGGGTGATTTTTACCAGATCAGTCTGCCAAATACCGAGCCTGCCAAAACTTATCAGCAGAACGGAGGTCCGCTTCTCTACTTTGGAGGCATTTCACCCGCTGCTCAGGACCTTTGCGCCAAGCATTGCGATGTCTTTCTCATGTGGCCTGAGACGGAGGACCGCATGGCTGAAACAATGCGAGTCATGGCAGGCAAGGCGGCAGCTCATGGCCGACAGATCGACTTTGGCTTCCGCGGGCATGTGATTGTCCGGGAGACCGAATCTGAAGCACGTGCTGCCGCAGAGCGGTTGATCTCCAAGCTGACGCCGGAAAAGGGTGCGGAGATCAAGGCACGCTCACAAGACAGCCAAAGCTATGGCGTGAAACGTCAGGACGAATTGCGCGCCCAGTCCAAGGACCTGTACATCGAGCCGCATCTGTGGAGCGGCATCGGCCTTGCACGCAGCGGATGTGCCAGCGCGATTGTGGGGGATCCTGATCAAGTCCTGGCCAAGCTCAACCGCTACATGGACATGGGGATTCGAGCATTTGTCCTCAGTGGCTATCCTCATCTCGATGAGTGCGATCTTTTTGCGAAATACGTGCTTCCCCGGCTGCCAACTTGTCGGCTGAATCAGCTGCAGGGGCGGCTTGTGCCCGATCCCGTCACTCCATTGACAACAGCCGAGAGAAAGTGATTCAACTCTCGCTTCGCATACTCTTTTCCCTCCTTTCATGACTCCCGTTCGTTTCGCTCTCGCCGGATTTGGCGCCTGGGGCAGGTTCCATGCCCAATCCATCGCTGGAAACTCTGACGCCAGATTGGTTGCCATCAGTGCCCCTTCGGAGGCCTCCCGATCAGAGGCCCGTCAGCTCTATCCAGATGCGCAGATTTTTGGCGACAGCCTCGAAATGATTGCCCAGGCCGAGTTTGATATCATCGACATTGCTACGCCGAGCCACACGCATCGTGAAATAGCGCTCGCGGCGATGCAAAAGGGAAAACATGTCCTCCTGGAAAAGCCGATGGCCATCACTCTGGACGACTGCAAGGCGATTGTCGCCGGAGCTCATGAACATCAGGTGCACCTGGCTGTCGGCCATGAACTGCGGCTTTCCAGCCAGTGGGGGCGCATCAAGGAGATCATAGACTCAGGCACCATTGGCGACCCTCAGTATGTGCTGGTGGAGCTGTCTCGAAAACCTTATCGCACAGGCGCGAGCGGCTGGCGATACGATCAAAACCGCGTCGGGAGCTGGGTGCTTGAGGAACCGATTCATTTCTTCGACCTCGCCCGTTGGTATCTTGAAGGTAGCGGTGATCCTGTTGAACTTCATGCCTATGCGAACAGCCGCGATCCACAGCGCCCAACGCTGTTCGACAATTTCAGCGCCATGTTCAAGTATGCCAATGGCAGCTATGCCGTTGTTTCACAGACTCTGGCAGCCTTTGAACATCATCAAACCGTCAAAGTCAGTGGCACCAAGGGTGCGTTATGGGCGGCCTGGAGCGGTGCTTTGGATCGCACCCTTGAGCCGGAGTACTTCCTCAAAGTTTTTGATGGAGAGAAGCTTGAGACAGTGAAGCTCGAAAAGCACAGCGGAGAGGTTTTTGAGCTGCGCGAGGAGATTGCTCAATGTGTAGAAATGGTCCGGACAGGAAAGAAGCCTGCCGCCACAGGTTTGGATGGTCTCTGGAGTGCCGGGTTGTGTCTCGTTGCTGAAGAGTCCATTCGTCAAAAGAAGCCACTGCCTGTTGGGGAAATGCTCAAATTCTGAGCTGCCCGCTCGCGGTCGCTTCTTCCGGGCAGATTAGAGATGTGTGAAAACACTCTTTTTCATTAAAGGGCTTCTGTTTACAGATGCTGCAGCATGCGCCTCCTCGCCGTCCGGCTCCAGAATCTGAACTCGCTCAGCGGGGAGCATGTCGTGCGGTTCGATGAGGCGCCGTTGAGCGCGGCGGGGGTGTTTTTGATCACGGGGCCGACGGGCGCGGGGAAATCGACCTTGCTCGATGCGATGACGCTGGCGCTTTACGGTCGCGCGGCGCGTTACGGGAACGAGAAGGCGGATGAGATGATGAGCCGGCACACGATGGAGTGCTTCGCCGAGGTGGACTTCGAGACCGGTGGGCGTCGCCTGCGCGCGACATGGAGGCTCGGGAAGACGAAGTCGGGCAATTTGAAGCCCGTGCAGCGCACGCTGGCCGATGCGGACACGCTGCAAATCCTCGCCGACAAAGGCCGCGAGGTGGATGCGATGATCGAATCGCTCACCGGGCTCGATGCGCAGCGCTTCCTGCGCTCCGTGCTGCTTGCGCAGGGGCAGTTCGCGGCGTTTTTGAAGGCG
>CALDGV010000283.1 GCA_937941745.1 uncultured Prosthecobacter sp.
TGGCGAACATGGAGTTCATCCAGTTTCATCCGACCTGCCTCTACCATCCGCAGAAGCGTTCCTTCCTCATCACTGAAGCGATGCGCGGAGAGGGAGCACGGCTGATTGGCAAGGACGGCAAGGAATTCATGCACCGTTACGATGAACGAGGCTCACTGGCTCCCCGTGACATTGTTGCACGGGCCATCGACCATGAGATCAAGCGGACCGGCGGCCCCTGCGTGTATCTCGACATCTCGCACAAGCCTGCAGATTTCATCACCAGCCACTTCCCGAACATCTACAAGGCCTGCCTGGAGGTGGACATCGACATCACCAAGCAGCCCATTCCCGTCGTTCCGGCTGCACATTATCAATGCGGTGGCGTGGTCACCGACGTCAACGGGGCAACACGTGTCCGCGGGCTTTGCGCCGTGGGAGAAGTGGGCTGCACGGGCCTGCATGGAGCGAACCGCCTTGCGTCCAACTCCCTGCTTGAGTGCCTCGTGATCTCCCACCGGGCCGTGGAGCACATGGTCAAAAAGATGCCCATCGGCAAAACTCGCGAACAGACCTACCCGATCCCGGTCTGGCAGAGCGGTGAGGCCGTGGACAACGACGAACTCGTCGTCATCTACCACAACTGGGATGAAATCCGCCACCTGATGTGGGACTACGTGTCGATCGTGCGCACCAGCAAGCGCCTGCAGCGAGCCGCTGCGAGACTGCGCAACCTGAAACGAGAAGTGCAGGAGTTTTACTGGAACTTCCGCATCACCAGCGAACTGCTCGAACTGCGCAACCTCGTCGAAACCGCCTCCCTCATCGTCGAATGCGCGATCCGCCGTCATGAAAGCCGCGGGCTGCACTACACCCTCGACTACCCATCCAAGGACGAATCCCGCCCTCCTGCGGACACCGTTATCCGGAGATACTGACCGCCATCACGGGCGGTTCAGGTTTCCCACCAGCCGGAGCCCGTGAAGAGTCAGGTCAGAGTCCACTGCGATGTTTTGCCCCATGCCGGAGATGATCCAGGCCGCATCACCGCCCGTGGCCACCACCTGCGCCCCCTGCCCCCCTGGCAGTTCCTTTTTCAGAGCCTCCAAAATGCCCCGGATCATGCCCCGGTAACCGATCGCAGCTCCTGCCTGAATGGCGGCCACGGTGGAGGTTCCGATCGCGCTGACAGGTTCGGCGAGTTCCACCTGCGGCAGCAGGGCAGTCCGTTCATGCAGGTAATCCGTCATGAGACGCAGCCCGGGGGCAATCACCCCACCGATGTAGTGCTTGTCTGCCGAAAGGATGTCAAAAGTCACCGCGGTGCCAAAATCGATGACGATCCCGGGAGCGCCATGGAGATGCGCCAGAGCCACAGCGTTGGCCAGACGGTCCGTGCCGATGCTCTCAGGCTTCGGGTAGCGGATGCCGATTCCCATGGGGGTGTCATGCCGCAGTTCGAGAAGCTCAGGAAAAACCACCCGCCAGACGGGAACGGCGGCGGGAACCACGCTGGCCAGCACCACCCGGCTGAAATCCCACCCCGCCAGCGTCTGCCGGATTGCAGCCTCCGTGAGGCCATGAGTAGGCAGCTCCCGGCGATCCAGCAGGGCATCAGCGGTGGAAAGGCCCAGCTTGGTGCGGCCATTGCCCACATCGATCAGGAGGTATTCGGCGGTCATGGAGGAACGTTTATCTGCTCGGAGGCGGTGTGGACAGCAAGGGCGGAAAAACAGGTTGCGAAACCCTGGATCACCTCCACTATGCGCGCCCCTTGCCCGGTTCGGCCCCTCCAGGGAACCGCGAGGCGATGGAATTCCCCAGACTGTCATCATGAGCAACATCATCTCCAAAATCGAAGCCGAGCAGGTCAAAAAGGACGTGGCATCCTTCCGCGTCGGCGACACCGTGAAGGTGCATACCCGAGTCATCGAAGGTGACAAGGAGCGTATTCAGATCTTCGCCGGCATTGTCATCGCCCGCAAAGGCAGCAGCCTCAATGAAGCCTTCACCGTCCGCAAAATTTCCTATGGTGAGGGTGTCGAGCGCGTCTTCCCCCTGCACAGCCCCAAGGTTGCCAAGATCGAAGTGACCAAGCCTGGCCGCGTCCGCCGCGCCCGCCTGCACTACCTCCGCGGCCGTCAGGGCAAGGAGGCCATGTCCGTGAAGGACATCGTCCAGAAAGAAGGCTGATTTTTGATGAATTTCCGACGGCGGCACGGCTTTGGAAGCCGACTGTGGTTGGTTTGTTGACGTTCAGAGCACCTCCGCGCAGCCCCGCGGAGGTGTTTTGTTTTGGCAGAGCTTTTTCTGCACGGTGTGGCAGCGCCAGATGAGCGCCTCATCTCCATTTACCATCTGCCACGCTAAGACTACATGTCATTCCAAGCCCTCGGCCTCGACGCCCACATCCTCAAGGCCATTCAAGAATACGGCTACACCGAGCCCACCCCCATCCAGGCCGCCGCCATCCCGCCCATCATCGCCGGACATGACCTCATCGGCATCGCCCAGACCGGCACGGGAAAGACCGCCGCCTTCACCCTGCCCATCCTGACCCGTCTGGCAGCAGGCCCCAAAACTCCTGGAACGAAGGTCCTGATCCTGGCACCCACCCGCGAACTGGTGGTCCAGATTGAGGAAAACGTGCTCGCCTATGCCAAGCACCTGCCCCTGAGCATCGCCAAAGTCTTTGGCGGCGTGGGGGAGCGTCCGCAGATCGAAGCCCTGCGCCGTGGCTGCGACATCGTCATCGCCACGCCTGGCCGCCTGATCGACCTCATGGACCAGCGATACGGGAACTTCAGCGGTCTCCAGCACCTGGTCCTGGATGAGGCTGACCGCATGCTGGACATGGGCTTCCTGCCCGGCATCAAGCGCATCATCAAGGCCCTGCCCAGGAAGCGCCAGACCCTCATGTTCTCCGCCACGCTTTCCAAGGAGATCGAGGCGCTCACGCATGAGTTCCAGCATCACCCGAAGACCGTGCAG
>CALDGV010000284.1 GCA_937941745.1 uncultured Prosthecobacter sp.
ATCTGCGCCCAGGTGGACAATCCGAACATCACCACCGCCGAACTGAACGCGATCATCCCCGGTCCAGACTTCCCCACGGGATGCACCATTCATGGCATCGAGGGCATCCGCGAGTACTTCGAAACCGGCCATGGCAGCGTGCGCATCCGTGGTCATGCAGAGATCGTGGAGCATGGCAGCCGCGAGCAGATCATCATCACCGCCATTCCTTATGGAGTGAACCGCGCCGTGCTCGTCGAGCGCATCGCCGAACTGGCCCAGGAAAAAGTCCTGCCGGAGATCAGCGGCGTGCGCGATGAATCGGACGAAAACACCCGTGTCGTCGTGGACCTGCGCCGCGACGCCCGCGCCCAGGTGGTGCTGAACAACCTCTTCAAGCACACTTCGCTCGAAACGAGCTTTGCCATCCACATGCTGGCCATCGACAACCGCCGCCCACGCGTGCTGTCGATGAAGGACGCCATCGCCTGCTACATCGAGCATCGCCGCGAGGTCGTGCTGCGCCGCACGCGCTACCTTCTGAAGAAGGCCGAGGAGCGCAGCGAGAAGCTCGAAGCCTTCCTCGGCGCGATCGGCCACCTCGATGACTTCATCAAGATCATCCGTGACTCGAAGAACCGTGAGGAGGCCTTCCAGCGCCTCAAGGCCTTCGACTTCAGCACGGAGACGGCACGCGCGCTCGGCATTGTCATCCGCAGCCAGCCTTCCGTGAAGGGCGACCGCTACGTCTTCACCGACGTGCAGGTGAACCACATCCTGGAACTCCGCCTCTACCAGCTCACCGGCATGGAGCAGGACAAGGTGAAGGCCGAATACGACAGCGTCCTCGCCGAGATCAGCGACTTCCTCGACATCCTGGCCCGCGAGGTCCGCGTGCTCACGATCATCAAGGACGAGCTCCAGGCCATCCGCGTCAAGTATGGCACCCCCCGCCTCACCAAGATCGAGGCCGCTGAAGGTGAAATCCGCATCGAGGACCTCATCGCCAACAAGCCCTACATCGTCACCCTCACGCATCGCGGCTACATCAAGCGCACCCTGGCCTCCGAATACCGCCTGCAAGGCCGCGGTGGCAAGGGTCTCAAGGGCATGGAGACCCGTGAAGCCAGCGGTGATGACGAGGTCGGCGACTTCGTCGAGCATCTCTTCACCGCCTCGGCACACGACTACCTGATGTTCTTCACCAACACCGGCCGTGTGTATGTGGAGCGCGTTTACCAGCTCCCCGAAGCCTCCCGCACCGGCAAGGGCCGCAGCATCAAAAACGTGCTCAACCTCCGCCCTGCCATGACGGTGGACCGCGAGAAGGATGGGCAGAAGTTCAAAGTCAGCTTCCCTGAGGAAAAGATCGCCGCCATCCTGCGCATCGAGGCCGCTGGAGCCGATGATGAAGAGATGTGGAGCCCGAACCGCTTCGTGCTCTTCGGAACCAAGGACGGCACCGTCAAAAAGACCGCGCTGGAGGACTTCAAAAACATCCGCAAGGACGGCATCAACGCCATCAACATCGAGGAAGGCAACGAGCTGATCCAGGTCATCCTGACCGATGGCAAGAGCCAGATCTGCATGAGCACTCACGAGGGCATGTGCGTCCGCTGCGAAGAGGAGGACATCCGCGCCGTGGGCCGCAACAGCATCGGCGTGCGCGGCATCCGCCTGGAGGAGGGCGACTTCATGGTCAGCCTCACCGCGGTGGACTTCGCCAAGCAGATGCTTGTGGTCTCTGAAAACGGCCTCGGCAAACGCACCTCCTTCGAGGAATACCGCCTCACCAACCGCGGCGGCAAGGGCGTCATCACGATGAACGTCACCGAGAAGACCGGCAAAGTGGTCGCAGCACTCGCCGTCTCTGAGGCGGATGAGCTGATGCTCATGACCAGCAGCGGCCAGAGCGTGCGCATCCGCGTCTCCGACATCCGCGAGACCGGCCGCAATGCCCAGGGCGTGCGGCTCATGAACCTCTCCGAAGGCGAAACCATTCAGGACGTGGCCACCGTCATCCCCGATGAGGAGGATGCCGATGCGGCCAAGGCCGAAGGTGAGGAAGCCGGAACCGAGCAGCCCGCTGCTGAAGAACAGCCTCCAGCCGCGCCGGAAGCCTGATTCCCATCTCATCCCCATCCCCGCCATGCGCCGAGCCATCTACCCAGGAAGCTTCGATCCGATCACGAACGGGCACCTGGACGTACTTCAGCGCGCGGCGGGCATCTTTGATGAACTGCTGGTCGCCGTCGCCAAGGACAACGCCAAGCAGAGCACCTTCAGCGTCGAGGAAAGGGTGGAGATGATCCAGGCCGCGACCGAGCATCTGCACAATGTGCAGGTGCTGCCGTTCGAAGGCCTGCTCGTGGACTTTGCCCGTCAGCACAAGGCCATCGCCCTGGTGCGAGGCCTGCGCGCGGTGAGTGATTTCGAGTTCGAATTCCAGCTCGCGCTCATGAACCGCAAGCTGGAGCCGAATCTGGAGACCCTCTTCCTCATGCCGCGCGAAGAGCTGACCTACATCAGCAGCCGTCTGGTGAAGGAAATCGCCCGCCTGGGTGGCAACGTGAACCAGTTTGTGCCGCCGCATGTGGTGGCAGCGCTGAAAACCAAGCTCGGCAAGGCCTGAAGCAGCGGATCACGGACTCGTGATCCTGAGCCGCACAAACAGGCGGTTCCTGCCGGAGGTCGGCACGCTGGCACGCCGCATCTCCGTGCGCAGGTCCAGACTGCCCAGGCTGGTCACGTTGGTGATGGTGAACCACTCCACAAGGTCCTCTGACCCTTCAGGAAGGACCGTCGTGCCCTCCAATTGAAGGCGGCAGGGAAAGTCGAAGTGCAGTTCGCCGCCGTTGTGCCGGGCCTGGGGCGGAAGCGTGGCCGCCTCGGGATGCGTGTTGAAGGCAAATTCCGCCAGATTCGGCAGGCCATCCTGATCGGGATCATCCCCCTGCCCTGTCAAGGCGGCAGGGTTCCAGACACGTGCTGCCCGCCACATGGCATAGGTCGTCGGCTGCGGGCTCAGGCTCACGCCCACCAGCAGCGGATCATGATCGCTGCTGCGGTAGGGCGTGCCGGTGTTGATCAGAAGCTGCGCAGCACTTTTGCCCTCCATGTTGTAGTCGTAAAAGGCTGGCTCATCAGCGTTGATGTGCCAGTGGCCAAAGCCACCCACCTGCCCCGCCATGGAGCTGCTGGCAAAGGCATGATCCAGCCTGCCGCGCAGGCCGTCGAGGCGGTAGCTGTAGTCGCCGGCCCCATGAAACCTCTGCCCCTGGTCCTGCCAGCCGTTCGCCCGCAGGAGGTCCAGCGGGTCCTCCTCGCCGTGCGCATTCAGGTCGCCGATGATCAGCACATCGCGCTCCCCTGCGGCAGCCTGAACCTCCAGCAGCCAGGCATGAAGCCGGGCCGACTGCTGACGGCGCAGCTCATTGAAGGCTCCCTGCCCGTCCCCCTGGTCGGCATTCAGGCCCGTGGCCCCCGAGGAGGACTTCGACTTCCAGTGGTTCACGCAAACGATGCAGCGCTCACCGGTGCTGTTTTCCTCAAACACCTGCGCCAGCGGAAACCGCAGCGGACTCGGGCTGCTCCACACCGGGTGCGCATCCATGAAGCAGTCGCCCCAAAGGCGGCACCGCGAGGGGCGGTAAAGCAGCACGCAGCGGATGAAGTCCGCGCCGCTGCCTGCCGCCGGGTAGCCGCCCACAGGATCTGGCACGACCTGATAATCCTCGGCCACCGCCGCATTCAGCGCGGCCAGAAGATCCGCCACGGCGGCGGCAGAATTCTGGATCTCCATCAGCCCCACCACATCCGCATCCAGCCCCGCCAGCGCGGCAATGACCTTGTCCTTCTGGCGCTGAAACTCCGCCGCATCGGAAGCTCCCCGGTCGTTGGCTCCACCAAAGGTCGTGAAGTAGTTCAGCACGTTCATCGCAGCCACCTTCAGCCTGCCTGCGACCATCGGCGGAGCCGCCGGACGCGGATTCGCATCCGTGAAGGCCACCGACCCTACAGGCTGCAGCCGGTAGCTGCCACCCGCCGCAGAAAGCACCCCGCTCAGCCCCGTCACCGTGTCCCCGCAGCGCCGCGTGCCCTCGGCATTCAGGTAGGGAGTGGGGTCAGGAAAAAGCGCCGTGCTGGCATCATCCAGGATCAACGTCTGCAGCGGGTGCGCGGCCAGCTGCGCAGTGATCGCCGCCACCTGGCTCTGGCCGCTCGTCGTCGTGCCGGAGGCAGGCTCATCGTTCGGGTCCAGCACCTCCGTCGGCTCGATCAATGGCCCTCCCGCCGCCAGCACCAGCTCCCCCTGCCGCGCATAGTTGAGGGCAAAGCCGCTGCTCGTGCTCACCGAGCTGACATGCAGCGTCTGCGGAAACACCACCCGCATGCCTTCCAGCGGCTCCAGCGAGCTGCTCGTCAGCTGCGGCAGGCTCGCCGCCCGATTTGTCGGCACCGCCGCCGTGCCCGTCACCGCCAGCGCACTCACCTGCGAGAGCTGCGTCAGCCCGCCCACCTCACCCGCCGTGCCCGTCAGCCGCACCACCTGCCCCACTGCCACCTCACCGCTGCCTTCCGAGGTGAAGTCCTGAACAAACACCCCCTCCGAAGTCGCCGGATCCGCATCCTCATCCGCCGCCAGCGACTGCACGAAAAAGCCGCCCAGCGCCGGTGGCGGCCCCTGAAAGTCCGCCGTCACCACCCCTGTGACCGTCACCACCTGCCCCGCCAGCGGCGTCGCCGTTCCCGGCCCCTGCACCGCACTCAGGCGCTGCGCATTCACCTCCGCCGCCTGCGTGGTGAAGTCCAGCACCTGATCCGCCGCCATCGGCGTGCCGCCGCCATCCGCCGTCACCTGCGCCCCCAGGATCGTCAGGCGGTAGGCCGTCCCAGGCTGCAGCCGGCTGGTGGGCGTGATCTCATAGCGCAGCGGGCCTCCCGCCCAGCTCACCGGCACCGGCGTCGAGGCCGCATCCGTCAGCACCGCCCAGGTTCCAGCCACGGCGACAGGCTGGTCAAAGACCACCGCCAGCCTCGCAGCCGTGCCCACATTCACCGCGCCCGGCACCGGCTGGCTGGTCACCACCTGCGGCGCCGCCGCAGCCTGCGGGCCCGCATGAAACACCACATCATCCAGCGCCAGCCCATCATCATCCCCCGCACTGTCACTGTCGCGCCAGCGGATCTGCAGCAGGCTGCCCGGCGACCAGTTCACCGCCACCGAAGCCGAAAGCAGCGCCCGGTTCGGCGGCAGGTTCCCGTTCAGCGCCGTGCCCTGGCTGTAGCTCGTCGGCGGCGCAAAGTTCAGCGCCGTCACCGCCGTGTGCGTCGCAGAGCTGTCCAGGTCAAAGGCCGTCGCACTGATCCGGTAGTCCACCGTCAGCGTGTTGGCCTGGGCCGTGCCCCCGCTGCGCCAAACCTCCCCCACATAGGAAAGCGTCACCTGCGTCAGCGTCTGGCCCGTCGCATTCACCAGCCGCAGCCCCGCCCGGCTCACCCGCGTGCTGTTCGCCAGAAGGCCCAGCGCCCGCTCCGGGCTGCCCGGCGCCCCGTAGGCATACACCGCCGCCCCCGTCGCCCCGCCTGCGTCCGGCGCAAACACCAGCGGCGTCCCCACATTCGCATACAGGCTCCAGCCAGCCGCCCCCGCCGCCGAGATCGGCGCCGCATCCAGCGCATGCGGCCCCTTCCCCGCAAAGCTGAACCCGCCCGCCGCCGGCAGGCTGTTGAAGTCCTGAAACACCACCCCGCCCGTGTAGCTCAGCTGCGCCCAGAGCGCCGCAGGCAGCGCCACAAGGCCGGGCCACAGAAAACGGAGGAGACACATGCCAGTTTCCATCCCTCCTACCCGAAAACCCGCCCCCGCAGCAACACCGAATCCAGCGCACACGCGCAACCCCGCCCCGCCTCAGCTCCGCCGCTGCTGCAGGCGGAAGGCCAGCGCCGCCAGCACAAACGTCACCCCGATCATCAGCGTGCTCAGCGCATTGATCACCGGCAGGCTCCGGCTCGTCTTCATCATGCTCGCCACCCGCAGCGGCAGCGTCGTCGTCCCCGGCCCCGACACAAAGAACGTGATCACATAATCATCCAGCGACAGCGTGAAGGCCAGCAGCGCCCCCGCCAGGATCCCCGGCATCAGCAGCGGCAGCAGCACCCGCCGCACCACCTGCCAGCGGCCCGCCCCCAGGTCCCGCGCCGCATCCAGCAGCGTCAGGTCAAACCCCTCCAGCCGCGCCAGCACCACCATCGTCACATAGCTCAGGCAGAACGTCGTGTGCGCGATCCACAGCGTCACCATCCCCGTGTCCAGGCCGACCGCCGCAAACAGCGCCAGCAGCGACATCCCCATCAGAATGTCCGGCAGCGCCAGCGGCAGCACCACCAGCGCATGATGCACCTGCTGCAGCCACGACCGGTGCCGGAAAAGCGCCCACGCCCCCAGCGTCCCCAGCACCACCGAAGTCGCCGTCGCCGCACACGCCAGCTTCAGCGTCACCCACAGCGAATCCCACACCGGCCCCGCCGCCCACAGCTGCTCATACCACTTCAGCGTCCATCCCTCCCACGAACCGCCAAAGCGCGAGGCATTGAACGAATTCACCACCAGCACCACCAGCGGCGCATGCAGAAACACCAGCACGGCAAACGTCATCAGGGCAGGCAGGCGGGAAGGCTTCATTAGGACACACCAGGGGATCGGCAGCCCCCATCTATGCCCACCCGCGCCTCCAGCGCCAGCACCACCTCCGCCCCCGCCCCCATTTGCCCCCTTGACGCCCGCAGCCACACCGCCCATGAACGCCCACCCCCTTCCCTCCCAGCATGGCCGGCTTCTTCAAATCCCTCCTCCAGCGTTTCACCAAGCCCGACATCGACTGGGATGACCTCGAAGCCTCCCTCATCGCCGGCGATCTCGGCCCCAAGCTCGCCCTCCAGATCGTCACCGACCTCCAGGCCCAGCAGCGCAAGCTCCACGGCGCCGACATCGTCCAGGTCGCCCGCGACCACGTCCGCCAGATCCTCCCCCAAACCATCGCCCCCCTCGAGCCCTTCGCCGACGGGCGCCCCAAAGTCCTCCTCATCGTCGGCGTCAACGGCGTCGGCAAGACCACCTCCACCGCCAAGCTCGCCCACCTCCTCCAGCACACCGGCCACCGCGTCGTCCTCGCCGCCGCCGATACCTTCCGCGCCGCCGCCGTCGAGCAGCTCCAGGTCTGGTCCGAACGCCTCCAGGTCCCCCTCGTCAAAGGCCCCCCCAATGGCGACCCCGCCGCCGTCTGCTTCGAAGGCTACGAAAAAGCCCTCAAGACCAGCGCCCACTTCCTCCTCTGCGACACCGCCGGCCGCCTCCACACCAAGCACAACCTCATGGAGGAAATGAAAAAGGTCCACCGCGTCCTCGGCCGCAAAGACCCCACCTCCCCGCACGAAGTCATCCTCGTCGTCGATGCCACCACCGGCTCCAACGCCCTCCAGCAGGCCCGCGAATTTCACAAGGCCATCCCCCTCACCGGCCTCATCGTCACCAAGCTCGATGGCAGTGGCAAAGGCGGCGTGCTCGTGCCCATCCAGCAGGAGCTTGGCGTCCCCACGCGCTTCATCGGCCTCGGGGAAAAGGTGGAAGACTTCCAGCTCTTCGATCCGAAGCGCTTCGTCGATGAACTGCTCTAGTTGAGCATCAGACTCTCCATCACCTCACGGAGCTGCTCGTGCGTGCGGCCCACCATGCTTTGAGTCGGCGCGCCTGACTTCGGGTTGCCCCAGGTCTTTTCGAGTTCGGTCAAAACCAGGATCAGCGGTTGCAGCAGGGTCGAGCGACGTGTCGGCTCGCTCAGACTCGCGAAGTTATGGCGCATCTCCGCCAGCAGGGAAGGGGAGCCGATGCAGAGGCTGCGCTTGTCCACCTCCGGTGTCTCCACCACC
>CALDGV010000285.1 GCA_937941745.1 uncultured Prosthecobacter sp.
GAACCAAAAAGTGTGCGGAAGGCGGTCGCTGCCACTGGTGAAGTGATCCCGCATGTCGTGGGCGGTCTGCAGCAGTTTCTCAGCGCGGAAGCCCTCGAAAGGCAGCGCGTTGATGAGGGGCTGGCGCCGCCAGCCGAGCAGCAGGCCATTCACCGCGCCGCCGTTGCGCAGACGTTCCAGGGCGGCTCGTAGGGAGGGGGCGATGTTCGCAGGCATGGCAGCGGGATGGGTTCAGTTCGGCTGTGTCGTCACCTGGGTCAGCAGCTCATAAAGGAGGGATTTTTTCCCGATCAAGGCTCCGGCGCCTGGGTCGTTCGGGCCTGTGCCTTCGCCAAAGTAAGCGTAGGTTACCGTCAGATCATCTTCCTGGAGGGTGCCGGTCCAGGGGGCACCCAGGTCGAGCGCTTCGCCGAGCTTGGTGCCATAGTGCCGCAACCCCTGGAAGTCTGCGGCAAAGGCATCGACCAGTTCCTGGTCGGCGGAACTTTCCACGACGCCTTCTTTCAGGGTGAAGAAGGTCAGAGGGGCGGGCTTGGCGGCGCTCATGCCCCTTGTTCGTCTCAAAAAGGGCCGATGTTGGCAAGCCTATTCCCCAGCACCTGGGCCCTGCTTACTTCGGAATCTCGTTCAGCGTGTAGTAGCCGACACTGTGCAGCAGAGGCTGCCTGGCGGTGTTGCGCACGCCATCCAGGTGCAGTTCGTGGACATGACCCTGGGTCAGCGGGCTGATCTTCAGGCGCACAGACCGGCCGTCCGGGCCCACTTGGGCCTCGGTGATCTTGGGGAGCACCTCGTCAACCTCATCGCCGCCATACTGCTCGCGGTAGGCATAGGTGAATGCGCGCATGGAGTAGCTTTGGAGGTTCCCGGCCGTCGCGGGATCGACAGGCTGGGTAAAGGTGAGCTCAAAGCCGTCGTTCCGTGCGCGCATTTCATGAACTTCGAAGGGGATCTTGCCGGTCCATTCGCATTTCTCGAAGCAGAAAGGCTTGCCGCCGCGCGCTCCCCAGCCGCGGTCGCTGCCACCGACAAAGATGCGTCCCTCTTCATCCATGCGCCCGCCAATCAGTCCGGAGGCAAAGCCGCTACGGAAGGGGAAAACGACCCCCTGCTTGATGCCATTGACGGTCTCCAAAAACACGCGGCTCAGGTTGCTGTGGCTTTGGTCGGCGATGAAGAGCTGCTTGCTGAAAGGGCCGAACTTGCCGCCGCTCAGGTCACAGATGATGGCCGTGGCGGAATTGCCGATTTTCCCATGCACGAGATACAAGGCCGGAGGCAGGAGCTGCTGGATGCGCTGACGTTCCAGCACCATGCGGTCGGGATCGCCGCCGGGTCTTGCCTCGTTGCGCTTTCGTTCCCCCTGAAAAGCCTCAGGGATGGGATCAACCGGCTTCGGGCCCATGTTCTTGGCCAGGTCATACCAGACATTGCCGCCCGGGTGCCCCTGGAAACTGCCCGGCACGAGGTGCTGCAGAGTGCAGGAGCCATGCCAGGGCCCCTGGTTGTCGCAGTAGTAAACCTCGCCATCGGCATCGAAACCCATGCCACCCGGGCTGCGGATCCCGGAGCAGGTGGGCACCATGGTGCCATCCGGCTTCACCCGCAGTGCCCAGCCCCGGAACGGCACCTGGCTGCTGAACGAGCCCGTCAGGCAGAGGGTGACCCAGAGGTCGCCCGCCTTGTCGTAGCGGGAGCCAATGGCGTATTCGTGGTAGTCGCCCGAGACGCCCCAGGCATCGCTCACGTTGTCAAAAACGTCCGCCCGTCCGTCGCCATCTACATCCTTGAGCCGGGTGATTTCATAGCGGGTGGTGGCATAGAGGAGTTTGTCCTTCGGATTGTAGGCCAGCCCCAGCACCTCGTGCAGACCACTGGCAAAGAGCTTGTAGATCACGGCGGCGGGATCGCTGCTGCCAGCGCCGCTGACGGTCCAGATTTCTCCCCGGCGGGTTCCCAGGGCCAGCCTGCCATCGGGCAGCAGTTCGATGGAGCCGACCTCCAGTGCCGTCTCCTTCGGGGTTTCAAAGGTCGTGATCTTGTAAAAGTCGGCTTCCACGGGATCCGCAGAAAAGGCCAGGGGAACCGCAGAGGCGAAAATCAGGGAGGCGAGGAGGCGCTTCATTGGGGGAGCAACAATCGAGGGCGTGTTGGGGAAACTTTCAGGGCCTTCTCTGGCATCATCTGGGAGGTTCGTCACCCTGCTTTCGCCAGGGCTGCTGGTCGCCCCCTCTTGACCCCTCCCCCCGTCGCGGCTACTAGCTCCGCCCCCCAAACCGCCGCCAGCCTCTCCGGATGCCCATCGAAAACACACGCAACTTCTCCATCATCGCCCACATCGACCATGGGAAGACCACGCTCTCAGACCGCCTGCTGGAGTTCACCAAGACCATCACGCAGCGTGAGCAGCAGGACCAGCTCCTGGATGCGATGGACCTGGAGCGGGAGCGCGGCATCACGATCAAGGCGCACCCCGTGTGCATGAACTACAAGGCGAAGAACGGCCAGGAGTACAAGCTCAACCTGCTCGACACGCCTGGGCACGTGGACTTCAGCTATGAAGTTAGCCGCTCGCTTGCGGCCTGTGAAGGGGCGCTGCTCCTGATTGATGCCTCCCAGGGGGTCGAGGCCCAGACCGTGGCGAACCTGAACCTCGCGATGCAGCAAAACCTGCACGTCATCCCGGTCATCAACAAGGTTGATCTCCCCAGCGCCGACATCGACAAGTGCAAACGCCAGCTTGAAGACATCCTGCAGCTGCCCGCTGATGAGGCCGTGCCTGCCAGCGCCAAGATGGGCATTGGCATTGAGGACATTCTGGAGGCCATTGTGGCCTACATCCCGCCTCCCAAGGACCCCGGTGACGGCTACCTGCGTGCCTCTGTCTTCGACTCCGTGTTTGACGCCTACCGCGGCGTCGTCAGCTACGTGCGCGTGGTCAGCGGCACCATCATTCGAGGCCAGAAAATCCGCATGATGTCCACCGGTCTCGATTATGAGATCAAGGACGTAGGCATCTTCCGCCCGAAGATGACCACCTGTGAGAAGCTGGAGGCAGGTGATGTGGGCTACCTGATCGCCAACGTGAAGACCACTGCGGACGTCAAGATCGGCGACACCATCACTGAGACCAAAAAGCCCGCTCCTGAACCGCTTCCCGGCTTCAAGGAAATCCATCCGCTGGTCTTCAGCGGCATCTATCCTGTCAGCACGGATGATTTTGAGGCGCTGAAGCTTGCCGTCGGCAAGCTTCAGATCAATGACGCGGCCTTCACCTTCATGAGCGAAAGCTCCGCCGCGCTCGGCTTCGGCTTCCGCTGCGGCTTCCTCGGCCTTCTGCACATGGAAATCGTCCAGGAGCGCCTGCGCCGTGAATTCAACATGGACGTCATTTCGACCTATCCATCGGTGATTTACGAGGTGCGCAAGACCAACGGTGAGGAGATGATGGTGGACAACCCGACCTTCCTGCCAAGCGCCCAGGAGATTGATGAAATCCGCGAGCCCATCGTGAAGGTGAACATCATGATCCCGAATGAATACATCGGGGACATCATGCAGCTTGTGATGGACAAGCGCGGCCAGGTGAACAACACCGAAACGCTGGATGACCGCCGGGTGCTCCTGCACACCGTCATGCCGCTGAACGAGATCCTCGTGGACTTTAACGACAAGCTGAAATCCATCACCCGCGGCTACGGCAGCATGGATTACGAGCACGCCGGCTACCAGGCGGCCGAACTGGTGAAGATGGACATCCTCATCGCCGGCGATCCTGTGGACGCCTTCTCCTGTATCGTCCACCGCAGCAAGGCGGAGTCCCGCGGACGCCAGCTCTGCGGCAAGCTCAAGGAAGTCATTCCCCAGCAGCTTTTCGTCGTCGCCATCCAGGCTGCCATTGGTGGCAAGATCATCGCCCGCGAAAGCATCAGCGCCCTGCGCAAGGATGTGACCGCCAAGTGCTACGGCGGTGACATCACCCGTAAGCGCAAGCTCCTGGAGAAGCAGAAGGAAGGGAAGAAGAAGATGAAGGCCATCGGCAAGGTGAACATCCCGCAGGAAGCCTTCATCGAAGTGCTGAAGAACAACTGACGTCATCCCGCCGGCTGCGCACGGCCTGCGGCTGGCCTCACTTGGTTTTGAATTCGGCGGGAATCAGGCTGCTGACAGCTTCTGCAATGATCTCTTCGATCCCGGAGGCGAAGCGAGTCGGGCGGCCATAGTAGGTCATGGCTCCTGCGGCCTCGTAACCTCCCTCTTCCCAGACCCGCTGGGAGGGGATGTAGCAGGGCACGTCGTTGGTGTAGGCGTTCACCCAGGTGCGTGCGATGTCGTTCTCCTTCTTGAAGCGAAGGCCGTAGTCCACCACCACCTCACCCGGCAGGTTGATGGTCAGCAGGGTGTCGGCAAAAGACCACACTTGAACCATGTAAGGCAGTGCGGTGGGAACCTTTTCGCCCCGGTCCAGCATGCCCAGAAAGTGCCGGGCGTGCTGGGCGGCCCACTTGTTGTCCCCTTGGGTGCGCTTCTTCCATTCGTCGGGCTGAGGAAGGGTGTCATAAGGCAGCATGACCTCCTTGCTGGTGCATTTCACCGGGCCGGCCAGAGGCTTCATCGGGGCGTTGATCAGGCGGACGATCTCTTTGGCCAGTTGGCTGCCATGAAGCACTGCATGGCTGAGTTCACGGCGTGGATACGGGTTTTGATCTGCGCCGCAGCCAATGGCCGTGAGCGCCACCACTCCTGGAAAGCGGAGTTCCAGTTCCTTCTGGGCGCAGCCCGCCCAGTCCGGGTGGGTTTTGTTGATGGCGAGCGTCGTGCAATGGCAGGCATAGCTGGTGTAGAGAGCCCGCAGGGTGCCGTCGGCCTCCTTGACGCGGATGACCGGCAGCGCGTGGTCCACCGGGCCGTTGAAGTTCGGGCTGTTGCTGTAGCCGGTGGCCGTCTTCAGGCGCCGGTTCATGGCAAAACGAACCTTGCCCGAGGACCACTCCACCTGGGCGGCAGTCTGGCTATTCAGGGCCTTCACCACGGCTTCAGTCATCTTGGAAACCAGAAACGAAGCATACTGGTCCACACGCTGCTGTTCGTCCGCCGTCAGATCCTTGCCGAATAGGAAGGGCAGCACGCCCGGCAGCATCGGGGCGCAGTGAGTGTGGCTGGAGTGCAGGGAAAAGCGGGTGTCATCCAGCTTCCAGCCTGCCTTGTTCACCCGCGCCAGCACCTCGGCGCGCATGCTGCCTGGCACGCCGCAGTTGTCCACGGTCAGCATCACCACGGGGGACTCGGATTCCCAGGTGAGGGCCAGGGCTTTGGCGAAAAGGGGCATCTCGACCCCTTCGTGATCGGTGGTGCGGCTGCCATAGCCGCTCAGGCGCACAGGATGGGTCGGTGTGATCTCCTCGCTGGCTGCTCCCGCCTTCCAGGCTGCCTCTGCCGGGTTTCCTGAAGCAAGGCTCAGAAAGACGGCGAGCGCGACTTGGGACAGGCGGAGAGACACATGGGTTTTGCAACGCATTCGGGCATCCTGTCAAAAACAGCGGCCTCTCGCCAAGACTGCATATGCGCGCATAAGTGATGCTTTAATGGTCAAAAAGTGACCTTTGTGCCTTCTGGAAGGTTTTGCTGGGAGGGTTGCCAGAAGAGATTTCAGAATGGAAGATGGCTTGGTGGCGTCTGAAAACCTCCTTCCATGAAAAAAGCCAAGCCTTCCGCCCCGCATCGTGCTCCGCCCCGCCTTTCACGCTGGCGGATCTGGCAGCGGCGGCTGGGAATGCTGGTGATGGGGGTGAGTTTGCTCGGCACGGTGGCGGTGGCGATTGTCGTGGGGATCTATTCCCAGATGGCCAAGAAGTATGATCTGGCCGTGCTAGGGCAGATGCCGGAGCGCACCATGGTGCTGGATGCCTCGGGAGAGCTTCTGGGCCGGATGCACGGGGAAAATCGCATTGTGGTGCCGCTGAGCCAGGTTTCGCCACACTTCATCCAGGCGCTGCTGGCGCGTGAAGACAGCCGCTTTCACAAGCATGGAGGCATTGATTTTGTGGGCGTGGCGCGTGCGGCGGTGCGCAACCTGAAGGACCGCCGTGTGGTGCAGGGCGCGAGCACGCTGACGATGCAGCTCGCGCGCAACAGCTACCCGGACCTGAACGACCGGTCGTTCCACCGCAAGCTGCTGGAAATGATGCTGGCACGCCGCATCGAGAAGGCCTGGAGCAAGGAGCAGATCATCGAGCACTATGTGAACCGGATCTTTTTTGGGACCGGTGTCTATGGTATCCAGCGCGCCAGCCAGGTCTATTTTGGCAAGCACGCCAGCCAGTTGAACCTCAGTGAGGCGGCGATGATTGCCGGCATCATTCGCAGCCCGGTGCGCTTCTCCCCCTTCCGCAATTTTGAGGGCGCCCTCAAGGAGCGCGATGATGTGCTGAAGCGGATGCTCCTCCTGAAAATGATCACGCCTGAGGAGGAACTGCAGGCCCGCTACGCCGACATTGCGGTTCGGGCCCAGCCGCTTTTCCAAAGCCAGGGCGACTGGGCGCTCGATGCAGTGAAACGCGATCTCGACCGCCTACTGGAGGATCACGAGATCGAGGACGGCGGCCTGCGGGTTTACACCACGCTGAACAAAGAACTGCAAAGCGCTGCCGAGGCAGCCGTGGAAAAGCGCCTGAGCGCCGTGGAAAAGCTGCCGGGCTACAAGCATCTCTCCAAAGCGGCCTTTGATGCCTCCTGGGATCCATCGACGGAGCTGACGACCACGCCTTATTTGCAGGGAGCCCTCACGGTGCTCGACAATGAAACTGGCGGAGTGCTGGCCCTCGTGGGGGGGCGTGACTACCGCCAGAGCCGTTTCAACCGGGCCACTCAGGGCCAGCGGCAGATCGGCTCCACCGTGAAGCCTTTCGTCTATGCCGCCGCCGTCGCCAGCGGCTTCCTGCCCGGCACTTTCATTGAGGATGCCCCGCTGAGGCCGGGGGAGATCGAGGGTGCTGACCCTGGCTGGAATCCGCAGAACTCCGACGGCCGCTTTTTGGGGCAGCAGACGCTTACGGCCGGCCTCGTGCAGAGCCGCAACACCATGACGATCCGCCTCGGCCACTATGCGGGCCTCGACCGCGTTCTTCAGATTTTGGGCGATGCAGGCATTGGCGACCATGCGGTGAAAAACCCGCAGCTTTTCATCGGCAATCTGGCCGGCAATCCACGTGAACTGGCGAGTGCGTTCACGGTTTTTCCCAACGACGGCCTGCGCCGCCGCCCTTTCCTGATTCACAAGATCACCGACAAGGCGGGGAACGTGCTTTACGATGCCAGCGTGCTGGAAGTGGAGGTGCTCACGCCTGCGGTGTCACACATCATGCGCCGCATTCTCGGGCAGGTGATGGACAAGGGCACCGCCGCCAGCCTGCGCAGCCAGCATGGCTTCAAAGAGCCCGGTGGCGGCAAGACGGGCACCACCAACGATTACAAGGATGCCTGGTTTGCCGGCTACACCGACCGCATCACCTGCGCCGTCTGGGTCGGGCTCGACAAGCCCGCGACGATCATTGATGAAGGCTATGGCAGTCGCATGTCCATCCCCATCTGGGCGGATGTGGCCAAAAAGGCGGTGGAACTCGGTTACATTCCCGCCGGACCGCGCACGGAGCCTCCCTTGACCACCGTGGCCTTGTGCCGGGGCACCAGCCAGCTTGCCTCGCCAGCCTGTCAGGCGGCGGGCATGGCCTATGAAGATGAGCTGCCCTACGATCTCGTGCCTCAGGGGTTCTGCCAGACTCATGCCGGACTTGCCGCCCAGCCTGATCCGCGGGGCCGGCGGCCTGCTGGCCCAGGCTTGTTCGAGCGCATTCGTGGCTGGTTCCGGTGAAGTTTGGCCTCGACGCTGCGTTTCCTTCCCGCTAACCCAGCCTGATCCCCATGAAGAAAGTTCTCCTGCCCCTGATTCTGCTCGCCTCTGCGGCAGTTTATTTTGTCCAAGCCGCCGAAACGGCCGCCAAACCCATGCGTGTGCTGCTCGTCGCCGGCGGCTGCTGCCACGAATACGACAAGCAGACCATGGCCCTCAAGGATGGCATCGAGGCGCGCCTGAACGCCGTGGTGGATGTGGCCTACAACCCTGACAAAAGCACGAAGGCCACCTTTGAGATCTACAAGTCCAAGGACTGGGCGAAGGATTTCGACGTCATCATTCATGATGAGTGCTCCGCCGATGTCACGGATCCGGCCTACGTGGCCAATATCCTGAACGCCCACAAGGCCGGCGTGCCTGCCGTGAACCTCCACTGCGCCATGCACAGCTACCGCTGGGGCAATTTCCGCGAGCCGGTGAAGCCCGGTGCTGACAACGCCGGCTGGTATGAATTCCTGGGACTGCAGTCCACCGGTCACGGGCCTCAGGAGCCGATCGAAATCACCTTCACCGCCAAGGACCACCCCATCGCTGCTGGCCTGGAAGGCTGGACGACCATCAAGGAGGAGCTCTACAACAACATCCAGATCCTCACTGGCAAGCCTCTGGCCTCCGGCCGCCAGATGGTGCCGCCCAAGGTGAAAAAAGGCCAGACGCCTCCACCAGATGCCAAGCCGACTGAGGCCAACGCCGTGGTCGCCTGGACGAACGAATACGGACCGGCTAAAACCCGTGTCTTCAGCACCACCATCGGCCACAACACGGCCACCGTGCAGGATGAGCGCTACATGAAGCTCATCACCCGGGCTCTGCTCTGGGTCACCGGCCACCTCACGCCCGATGGCCAGCCAGCCGATGGCTATGGCAAGTAAGGCGGAATTTGCCTGAAGGATACTGGCGGGCCTCCGCGTTTGCAGCGGCCCGCCATGAAATCGCTCCTTTCCGCATTCGCTGCGCTGCTGGTCCATTCGCTCACGGCTGCCGAGCAGCCCAACATCCTCTGGCTCACCAGCGAGGATCACGGCCCGCACATGGGCTGCTATGGCGACAAGTATGCCACCACGCCTAATGTGGACGCCCTGGCATCCAGGGGCATGCTTTTCAAAAAGTGCTGGTCCAACGGGCCCGTCTGCGCGGCGGCCCGCACCACGATCATCGCGGGCATGTATCCTCCGTCCACCGGTGGTGAGCACATGCGCAGCATGACCCAAATGCCCAAGGGGACGAAGATGTATCCGCAGTTTCTGCGGGAGGCGGGCTACTACTGCACGAACAACAGCAAGGAGGACTACAACCTCGAAAAGCCCGAAGGCGTGTGGGATGAATCCTCCGGCAAGGCCCATTGGAAGAACCGCAGGCAGGGTCAGCCCTTCTTCGCCATCTTCAACGAGCAGTGCAGCCATGAAAGCCAGCTCCGCAAGCGTCCCCACCAGCAGGTGCATGATCCCAAAGGTGTGCGTGTGCCTGCCTATCATCCGGACACTCCGGAAGTGCGGCAGGACTGGGCGCAGTACTATGACAAGGTGACGGAGGCCGATGCCAGCGCGGGTGAGCGGCTCAAGGAGATCGCAGCGGCGGGGCTCGCTGAGGACACCATCATTTTTTATTATGCCGACCATGGCAGCGGCATGCCGCGCAACAAACGCTGGCCCTGCAACAGCGGTCTTCATGTGCCGATGGTCGTTTATTTCCCGCCCAAGTGGCAGCATCTCGCGCCGAAGGAATATGGTGCCGGAGTACAGTCGGACCGTCTGGTCAGCTTTGTGGACCTCGCGCCGACGCTGCTGAGCATCATTGGTGTGAAGCCGCCGGAGTGGATGCAGGGCCACGCCTTTGCAGGCAAGCATCAGGCCGAGCCTCAGCCCTATGTTTATGGCTTCCGCGGGCGCATGGATGAACGCTACGACACCGTCCGCAGTGTGACGGACGGCCGCTTTGTCTATGTCCGTAACTTCATGCCGCACCTCTCCCAGGCGCAGCATGTGAGCTACCAGTTTCAGACACCGACCACGCAGGTCTGGTGGAAGCTGTTCCATGAGGGCAAGACCACGCCGGAACAGGCCATTTTCTGGCGGCAGCCCAAGGATGCGGAAGAGCTCTACGACCTCCAATCTGATCCTGATGAGGTGCACAACCTCGCGGGCAGGCCGGAGCATGCCGAGACTCTGGCCAAGCTTCGCCAAGCCCAGGAAGAACTGGCTGTGAAGATCTGCGATGTCGGCCTGCTGCCGGAAGGAGAGATGCACCAGCGTGCGGAAGGCACCACGCCCTACGACATGGGTCACGATCAGGCTCTTTATCCTGTGAGGCGCGTGCTCCGCATCGCCGGGGCGGCTTCTTCGATGAAGCCGGAAGTGATTCCTGAACTGAAGGCCGCCTTTGCCGACAAGGACAGCGCCATTCGCTACTGGGCAGTCATGGGTACTCTGATGCGTGGTGCAGAAGGGGTCAGCCAGCTTCATCAGGAGCTGGTGGGGGCCACGAGGGACAGTTCCAGCTACGTCCAGATTCCGGCGCACTGGGCGCTTGCCAAGTACGGCTCGGCTCAGGAGCAGGCCGTCTCGCTCTCCGCCCTGGCACAGCTTTCTGACTGGAGCCGGCACAATGTCTTCACCGCCATGAGTGCGCTGTGCGCGATTGGTGACCTCGGTGATGCCGCCAAAGGCGTGCTGGAAGATTTGAAGAAGCTGCCGAAAAAAGGTCCCAGCCCCGATCCGCGCTTTGACAGCTATGTCTCACGTCTGCTGGCCGACCTGACCGGCAGTGAGCCTGAGTTTGAGGCGGATGCCACGCCCAAGACCAAGGCTCCCAAGAAGAAGGGCAAGAAGGTCTCGAAAGACGCCTGAGGCTGCCAAGCCGCCATTCCGCCGATCAGCGCTGCCGGACGAATTTTTGGACTCGTGCTCCGGTGCCCTCGGCCACATACAGGGCTCCGTCGGGACCGATCGCAATGTCGTGACCGAGTTGGAACTGACCTGGAGCGCTGCCATAGCTGCCAAATGCTTCCAGCACCTCTCCCCGGTGATTCAAGGCCACCACTTTGCCGCGTTCGGCGGGCTTCAGGGAGGGCAGTCCGCCATCCACGGCAAAGATGTCCCCGGCGGACGATGTTGCGATGCCATAGGGCTTGCCAATGAGACGACTTTTCCAGACGGCGATGAAGCCGCCTTTGGCATCAAAGACCTGGATTCGCTCGTTCTCGCGGTCACACACCAGCACCCGGCCTTGGGAATCCACGGCGAGCCCATGAGGAAGATGGAACTGCCCGTGGCCTTCACCCTGGGTTCCCCATTCAAAGTCATAGGTTCCTGAGGTGCTGAATTTCAACACGCGGGTGTTTTGATAGCCGTCACTCACATAAAAAGAACCGTCCGGCAAGATGGCGACATCTGTCGGCAGGTTGAAGTGTGCGGCATCCTTCCCGGGCACGCCAGCCTCGCCCCAGGTGCGCAGGATTTTGCCCTCAGGAGTGCATTCAAAGACCTGGTGAAGACCGACATCCGTCAACCAGACGTGCCCGCGATGGTCCACCGTGAGACCATGCGGCATCACAAACTGCCCTGCTCCCCAGGAAGCGAGCTTCCGGCCGCTCGCGCCATCGAAGACACTCACCACCGGCTCGCGGATGGGTTCGCTCGGAAAGAGCTTGGACCACTTCCTGCCGCAGCGGTGAAACACAAACACGCGGTTCTGGGCATCCACACCAACTCCAGCGCACAGGCCGAGCGGCGTGTCCGCAGGCACCTGAGGCCAGCCCTCCACCACACGATAGGATGGCTGGGCCAGCAGGGCTGTCGCGGCAAGGCTGAGAAGGAGGATGAGGCGCATGAGTGGGCGAAAAGAGGTTCAGCCGAAGTAGGGCGTGAGCACATTGCGGGCGATCTTGAGCGCCTTCATGCGGCCTTCGAGGGTTTTGCCGAAGGTGTCGTCCTCAATCTCGACGCATAGCGGGCCGTCGTAGCCGATGCGCGTGAGTTCGGCCATGAACCTGCCCCAGTGGATCTCACCATAACCAGGGATGCGCGGACGATGCCAGCGGGCCGGGAAGTCAAAGCGGCCGACTTCGTTCAGCGCCTTGCGGTCGATCTGCATGTCTTTCGCATGAAGATGGAAGAGCTTCGCTTGAAACTCCTCCAGCGGACTCAGCGGGTCCATGTCCTGGAGGACGAAGTGGCTGGGGTCGTAGTTGAGCCCGAAATGGGATGAGTCGATGTCATGGAAGGCTCGGCGCCAGATGGCGGGCGTGGTGAGCAGGTTCTTGCCGCCCGGCCACTCGTCCCGCGTGAAGGACATGGGGCAGTTTTCGATGGCAATTTTGACGTCGTGATCCTCGGCGTAGGCGATGACCGGCTTCCAGGTCTTGAGAAACCGAGGCCAGTTTTCATCAACCGTCTTGGTCCAGTCGCGGCCGACGAAGCCGGTGACAAGATGCACGCCCAGTTTTGGTGCGGCGGCGATCACTTTCTTGAAATGCGCCACAGCGGCCCGGGCGGCTTCAGGATTTGGATCCAGCATGTTCGGGGCATAGCAGAGCGCGCTGATTTCCACCCCGTGGTCCTGGCAGCGTGCGCGGATGTCCTCCGCGGCTGTCTTCGTCAGGCTGGTGACGTCGATGTGGGTGACTCCGGCATACTTCCGCTCCGCCTTGCCCTGCGGCCAGCACATGA
>CALDGV010000286.1 GCA_937941745.1 uncultured Prosthecobacter sp.
GTTCAAAGAAAGCAACATCCTTTCGTCGAACGGCACTGGCAACGATGCTGCCGATCTCTCGATGCACTTCAGCAAGCACATAATCCACTGGCCCGTCCTGTTCGTTCTCGACATACGTCTGGATCATCTCGCTCCAGTGCAGAATCTGGGCTTCTGACTCTTCACAAAGAAGCCCATACTTGGCGAATTCCGGCTCTGAATGGAGAATGCTGCCAGCAATGCCTCTATCGACGCGTTCTCCCCAAACGAGGTTTTCAAGCTCTCTGAGTTCTTCAACAGTGAGCGGCATCGGGGAGTTCTTTTTTGCTTTCATGCTGATGACGGCAAAATCAACGTGCTTCGATTCACACCACAGCCGCCTCAATGAGCGGCTTCAAATCGAAGAACATGGTGCTGAAGTGCTCGCCGGACTTGGGCTGGGTATCGGCGGAGGCGTGTTGGAAGCCGAAGCGGGCGTAGTAGTCGGCCAAGTCGTAGCCATCATCAGGATCGTGCACGGCATCGACGGTGAGGAAGCGGGCACCGAGACGCGGACACAGCTCGCGCACGGTGTAGAGGAAGGCCCAGCGCATCAGCGCGGCTCCTGCGCCCTTTGCTCGATGATCGGCGGCCAGGAGGCCGATTTTCACAGCAGGAAAGGTGCGGTAGCGGATGCCCTCGCCCTCCAGCACGGGCAGCTCCAGCGTGAGGCGATCTGCCAGCAGATTGATGTACGCGGCGAGATTGCCCTGCGGTGCGAGATACCAGCATCCGGCGAGATTTGCCCCCACCTCACGCAAAACGCGGCCTTTCTTCCAGCAGGTGGAGAACTCCGGTCGCAGGGGGCGGAAGCCTTCGGCTGGTGGCGGCGCGGAGAAATCCAGCCGATGAACCGGCAATGTCGCGAAGTCCACGCTCTCGCAGCGGCTCATGCCTGTTTCCGGCGCGATTTACCCTTTGGTGCAGGCCGCATGTCTGAGAGCAGGCTGGCGATGAATGTCTTGCCCTGCGCATTGACGATGCTGCCGCCACGATCCACGGCACGGGCGATCCGCCGGGCTGTGCTGCCAGTGGCGGGTGCAGAGATGGTGTCGAGAACGAGTTTCATTACGGGGGAATAGCGTCAGGAGCGAACATTTGCAATCATCGGCTTCATGCCCGTTTTTGGGTATTGGCGGCTGGTTTGGTGGTGGCAGCGGGATGGGTGAAGGCTGCTTCAATGACGTTGCTCGCGCTGGTCAGCAGCCCGGCGAACGCTTTGGGCGTGACGGTCTTTTTCTTGTCGGCGTAGATCGCACTGGTGATGCGGATGTCAGAATGGCGGAGGTAGCGGCTGGCCTCGAAGATTCCGTGCTCGCTGGCGATGATGCTGCCGATCTCTTTCCGCATGGTGTGGAGCGGCTTCATGGTGTCCACGCCCTGAGCCCTCAACCATTCATTGACTCGTTCAAAAACAGCATTGCAGCGGTAACATCTGGCCTTTCTCTCGGCGCGCGGCGGATTGGGGCTCTCGATAACGAAAATGGATTTTGGGCTGCGGGCGCGGAAGCCTCTAAAAAGCGTTGCGGTGTCAGCATCCAAGTCAATCGCGCCGGCGCTGTCTTCACTCTTGAGTTGATGAAACTCAGTGTTTTCGATGTGCAGCAGACCTCGGCTGAAATCAAAAGCACGCCATAAAAGGTGGTCGATTTCAGACCGACGTAGGCCGCAGACAAGTGCCAGGGTGAGCACCTTGAAAGCTTCGGGTTCCTTTTCCGCCAAGTCATCTTTTGCTCGGGCAAGGATTGCGTAGGCGTCTATCTTTGAAACATAGCGCAGCGAAGGACCTTTCTCCATGCCAACATCATCGAAGGGAAGGGGACGTGGAACTGTAATTTTCTGCTCTACAAACGGTAGCACCTTCTTACCGAACAACGCTTTCGCATTCCGTATCAAGGAGTTCACCGTCGTGATTGCTCTGCGTTTTGCCAGTGGGTCAGGTTCAGCAGCCCGCAGACGGCGTGTTTTCCAGGCCTGAATGTCGGCTGGAAGTAGCGAGGTCAATAGAACGGCATCCACTTTCTCCCTCCATTCCTGTGTGCCACCTTTAAATGCGTCGAATTTTCTCCCGTCTTGAATCCCGACGACCTCGGATACGATCCGCCGAAATGCCTTGGCATAGGCATCCAATGAGTGCTTGCGGGCGCTAGATGCTGCGCAGGCTGCCTGAATCAGTGACCCAACGGTGGCTGGCTTGCTGGCTTCCGGAAGGGTTTCTGGTTTGTATTTCTTAATGGCTGCGTCCCATCCTAGCGTCACGATGTCATTGTAGATTTTCGCGGCTTTAGCTGCGGCAGCTGCTTTGTTTGAGGTTCGAAGTGGGAAAAATTCCCTTCTGCTTTGTGACTGGATGCGGCAGGCAAATGCACCTGCCCATCGTGCATCTGACACCAGTTTTCCCGCTTGAAGCCAGTAACGACTATCTCCCTTGCCCAAGGCTCTACCCTTGCTTCGGACCACTGCCATTCCACTGCCACTTTTTGTGTTCACCACTGCCATTTTATGTTCGCTCATGTTTTCCGTGGAATGATCGGAAGGCGTTGAAGATAAGGTATTTGCATCAAACATGAGCGACATCTAGCAAACATGAGAAAACATGCAAATCAAAGACTGTAAATCTGCTGGATTTGCCTTCAGTGGTTC
>CALDGV010000287.1 GCA_937941745.1 uncultured Prosthecobacter sp.
TCTCCGGACGCCATCCCGCTCTGGACACCCCTCAGCAACCTACCATTTGACGAAATGTCAGCGGATGACCGCTTCTGGCGGGCTGAGGTGCTGGTGGAGAAAAAGCACTTCACCGGCCGCTTCCTCTTCGATGGCGATGCCATGCTTACCAACGAAGTCCTCTGGCACTGAAACCCAGCCTCAGGAACGACAAAAAAGCTGTCTGTGATGAACAGACAGCTTTTGAGGGTTGAAAGTGAGGTTGGAACGACCAGACAACGAGCCTGGAAAGAAGAGCCTCAGGCTGCAGGAGCAGCTTCGGATTGCTCCGTGGATTTCGGCATCGTGAAGCGGAAGCGGATCTTGCCACGCTTGGCAGCAGCACGAGCTTTGCGCTTGGTGCGCTCCTTCGGAGTTTCGTGGGCGCGAAGACGGCGGACTTCCTCAAAGATGCCTTCCATCTCGAGCTTGGTCTTCAGGCGCTTCAGAGCGCGGTCGATCGGCTCACCTTTGCGGATTTGGACTTCGGGCATGGCTTGAAAAAAGGGGTGGGGTTAAAGGGGACGCGATACTACGACCCCGCTCCAGCCCGTCAACCGGAAAGATGCCTCTTGCTCAACCTCTTTTCCCGGGCGCGAAGGATGAAGCTGCCTGCGGAACCCTTGCAAGGGTGTCTTGCCATCTGGGCCGGGCCTGTCAAACTGGCTCAAACCACGACATCCATGGTCAAAAAGCTGCTCCACACCCGCTACCGCGTGAACGATCTCGCCAAAACCGTCACCTTCTACAAGGACGTCCTCGGCCTTGAGGAGGTCAAAAGGCATAAATCCCCCCGCGGATCAGAGCTGGTGTTCTTCAAAACCCCCAACAGTGACGAACTCATCGAGATCTGCTCCTTCCCAGCCAGCGGCCCGGTGCAGCTCGGGCCGGATGTCACCCACCTGGCCTTCGAGGTGGATGACCTGGAAAAGTTTGCCCTTCACGCGGCCGCACACGGCTATCCGCTCTCGGATGGGCCAACGGAAAGCTCCAGTGGCGTCTTCGCCTTCATTGACGCCCCTGAGGGCTATGAGATAGAACTCATTCAATATCGGAAATAGCGAGAGCCGGGCGGTTTCGCGCGTTGAGACAATCTAACACACCATGGACTTCGACTGGCTCGGCGCATCTTTTGACCTCTCCAAACTGCCCCCCAAGGACATCGAGGAGTCGTTCGAAGATCCCTTTTCGCTGAAGCTGCTGCCCGATGACAATGGTGATGCTTCGGCCGTGCGCTTTTACAACCTGGGCAAGTCCCTCGGCGGCAGGGCAGTCTTCAGCGTTTTCTGGACGGATGGCAAAAAATACCGCGTCATCTTTGCCCGCGACATGACGCCGACGGAACACGACTTTTTCGAGCGCAAGAAGGCGGAAGACATCTGATTTTCACCCTCATGGAACCAAGACGCAAAGGAGACACCACCCTCACCAGCCGCCCGGCGGTGCTTGAGGACGAACTGGCGCTGGTCCGAGCCTGGAAGGAGGTCCCGGCGTTTGAAAGCGAGGAGGAGGAAGGGCGCTTCTGGGCGGGTCATCAGATCGACGCACGACTCATGCAGATGTCGATCCACAGGAATGACGTCCGCGAATCCACCACCATCACCCTGCGCTTCGACCCCCGGATGCTCAGCCGCATCAAGCGCATCGCCCGCAGGCGCTACCTGAACTACCAGAGCATGATCAAGCAATGGCTGAGCGAGCGCATGGAGCAGGAAATGAAGGAGGGATGAGCACTCGCAGCCTTGAATTCCGGCGGCTGGCTCAAGCCCTGATGCGGCAAAGAGGCCTCTGGTGGATGGCCGTCGTGGTCTGGACGGTGATTTTATGGAACCTATCCGCGAACCGCGCCCTGCCGAGCGGCCCTGAATTCCCGCTGAAGGACAAGGTGATGCACTGTGGCTACTTCGGCCTCGGCTCAGCCTGCTTTTTGATCGCCTGCTTCGGCAGAGCAAAGCCCACTCTGCAGAAGCTCTTTCTGGCTGGCTTCGTGTTTGCTGCCTTAATCGGGGCTGCGGACGAATACCATCAGAGCTTCACCCCGGGACGAAGCGGCAATGACCCATGGGACTGGCTGGCGGATGTCAGCGGCGGCCTTCTCGCAGCCTGGGTGAGCCACAGGCTGCTGTTCAAGACCTTGGATTCGGCTGCAACGCGCTAGGCTCACTCGACCTTGGCTGCGCCTGCGGCCAGACGGTCACACACGGCGGCAGCCAGGGCCAGCACGCCGGTTTTGATCGACGCCTCATCGCAGTCATACATCGGGGTGTGACCGCCGGCTGTAATGCCTTTCTCCTCATTGGCGACTCCAAGGCGGAAATAGAACCCTGGCACCACCTGCGCAAAGAACGAGAAGTCCTCACCACCCATGCCGGGAATGGCTTCAACCACATTTTCCGCCCCAAAAAGGCGGCGGAACGAAGGCAGGGTGGCCTCAACGAGCTTCTTGTCGTTCCAGATGCTCGGGTAGGTCTTGCGGTAGTCCATCGTGTAGGTGGCCCCGTGAGCTTCGGTGATGCCCTTGAGGATGCGGTGCATCTGCTCAATCACGCCATCACGGAAGGCGGCATCGTAGGTGCGGACTGTGCCGCCCATCTCCACCTTCTCCGCGATGATGTTCTCGCGCTGGCCGCCCTGAATCGTACCGATGCTGATCACGAGAGGCTGACGGGTGTTGGTCTGGCGGCTTTTGATCATCTGCAGGGCCATGATGGCTTCTGCGGCCACAGCGACAGCATCCACGCCCTTATGTGGAGCCGAGCCATGCGCCATCTTCCCATGAATGGTGATGTGGAAGCGGTCGCTGTTCGCATTGTCGATGCCCGGCGTGTAGGCCACCTGCCCCGCCTTCAGGTAGTGCACGTCGTCATCCGTGCTCTCCTTGGGCTGCACCTGGGCCGTGGTATGCAGTCCAAAGACAGCCACCGGCCTGGGATTCTCCATCACACCCTCCGCCACCATCAGCTTGGCGCCCCAGTCTCCCTTGAAGGTGGCCGGCATGGCTTCTTCGGCAGGCTGGAAGAGGAATTTCACACTGCCACGCACCTGGTCCCTGTGCTTGGCCAGCAGCTCCGCAAGCCCCAGTGCACAGGTGACATGCACATCATGACCACAAGCATGCATGACCCCAGGAGTCTGGGAACGGTAGGGCACGCTGCGCAGCTCCTTGATGGGCAGGGCATCCATGTCGGCCCGCACGGCGACACATGGCCCCTCGGCGCTGCCTTTGAGCAAGCCCACCACGCCATGCTTCGCGATGCCGGTCTTGACCTCCAACCCGAGCTCACGAAGGCGCTTGGCCACGAGGGCCGAGGTGCGCACTTCCTCATTGGAAAGTTCGGGATGCATGTGGATGTCCCGGCGGATCTCGACCAGGCGCGGGAACATCTCGACGACGCTTCGGGTGAACACCGCATCCCTTTCGGCATCAGCCGATGCGGCGGAGGCTGCCAGGGAAACGAGAAGGGGCAGGATGAAGGGCTTCATGCGCTGCCAGTGAGCCGGGAGACGGCGGCAAAGGCAAGCAAGAAAGCACCCGGATCAGCGGCTGAAGAGCGGGCGGCGCTTGGATTCTGCCGGGGCCTGCTGGGCTGGTGTTGCCGCTTTCTCCTTCTCCGCGTTGTCGCGGTAAAAGATCACGCCGTTGCGCTTGAGGTTGGAGATCAGGCCTGAAAATTCGTCCTTTAGCTCAGCATCATTCATCAGGGCGCCCAGCAGGCCTTTGCCGGTGGTGATGTTGCGGGCGGCGGCAGCAAAGCTGTCCGCGGCCTTCTTGATGGATTGAAGGGATTCGTCCGCAGTCGTCATGACCTTGTCCGCCTTGGCAATGGCAGGATCCAGCTTGTCGAACATGGGGCCAAGACGCTTCGTGGACTCCTCGACATTGCGGGCGCTGACCTTGAAGCTCGCGGCGGCATCCTTGATGTCCGCCAGGGCGGCCTTGAGGTTGGCGGCATTCTCCTCGCCGAGGACTTTTTCATCCACGCGGGTCATGGTCTTGTTCAGGTGGTCCATGCTGTCCTTGAAATCCTCGATCGTCTTGTCGGAGAGCGCCCCTTTGTTGATCTTCTCCATCGAGCCCTTCACATCGGTCAGGGCGGTGCGCACATCGTCGAGCACGAGGTCCACCTTCTTGGCCACCACTTCCGCCTGATTTTGCAGGTCCGACAGGCCGCCGGACTGGGAGCCTGTGATGATGTCCTCTCGATCATGCGGGATGAAGTCCTTCGTCTCCTTGCCCGTGCTCTTGATCTCGACCAGCGCATCCCCCATGAGGCCGGCTGAACCGATGCTGAAGGTGGCATCGGAGGGCACCATGACCTCCTTGAACAGTTCGAGGTCAATGATGACGCCGGTGAAAGTGGCGTTCAGCACCGGATTCTTGCTCACCTTGCCCACGCGAGAGCCGCCGAGATAGACCGGCGAGCCCTCCTTGATGCCGGAGGCGTTCGGGAAGGCCACACGCAGGGTGTAGGTGTCCTTGAAGATCTCGCGCACGCGGCCGAACTGAAGAATGAGGCCGCCAAGCAGCAGCAGGCCCACGAGCACAAAGAGCCCGACGAGCATTTCGGTTTTCTTGTCGCGGTCGATCATGGTGATAAAAAAGGGTTGGGAGTCTGGCGGGCGTCAGCCGGTGACATCGGAATGGCCGTTGACGAAGTTTTGCACGACCTCGTCACTTGAAGTGCGCAGCTCATCCGGAGTGCCCAGGAAACGCAGTTCGCCCCGGTAGAGCATGGCCACGCGGGTGGCGATCTTGAAAATGCTGCGCATGTCGTGCGTGACGATGATGGAGGTGACCCCGAAGCGCTTCTGCATGCGCAGGATCATCTGGTCGATGATGTCAGACCCGATGGGATCGAGGCCGGAGTTGGGCTCATCGTAAAGGATGCATTCACTGCGGTCGATGATGGCGCGGGCAATGCCGGTGCGCTTCTTCATGCCGCCGGAAAGGCTGGTCGGGTATTTGTAGGCATGCTGGTCCAGGTCCACGGCCTGCAGGGCCTCCATCACCCGGCGGCGGATCTCCTTCTTGTCCCGCACACCACGCTCAATGAGGGGGAAGGCCACGTTTTCCTCCACGGTGAGGTTGTCAAAAAGCGCGGCTCCCTGGAAGAGCATGCTCACCTTTTTGCGGATTGGGGCCATGTCGCGCTCCTTCATGGCATTCACCCTCATTCCATCCACAAAGACATCCCCCTCGTCCGGTTTGATGAGGCCGATGACATGCTTCATGATCACGGTCTTGCCCTCGCCGCTGGGGCCGATGAGGCAGAGGGTCTCCCCATGCCGGAGCTTCAGGTCAACGCCCCTCAGCACCTCCTGGGCGCCGAAGCGCTTCTTCACTCCGCGCAGTTCGATGAAGACATCGTCCTCAGGCTGGGGATTCGGGCTGGAAGGAGACTCGGGCATGGATCAGACGGTTCCGATGGGGAACACGTAGTTGAGCATGATGGACAGGAAGAAATTCACCACCAGCAGCACGAGCGAGGAAATGACTACCGCCCTCGTGGTGCCCGCGCCCACACCGACCGCGCCATTTTCCGCAGCCAGCCCCTGATGGCAGGAGATCAGCGTGATCAACATGCCAAAGACAAAGCCTTTGATCATGCCGATCGAGAGGTCCTCCATGTTCGTGTGGTCGATCATGTGGGTCAGATACCAGGCGGCGGGCATCTGGTAGCCCACGCTGGAGACGGCGTAGGAGGCGGCCAGCCCGAAAGAAATGCTCTCCGCGACCAGGAAAGGCATCGAAAGCATCATCGCCAGGAAGCGTGGCAGCACCAGATAATCCACCGGGTGCACTCCCATCACGCGCAGGGCATCAACCTGCTCCGTGACTTTCATGGTACCGATGTCCGCCGCCATGGCCGCCCCCACACGGCCAGCCACCATCAGCCCGGCCAGCACGGGGCCCAGCTCCCGGCAAAGCGCCACGGAAACCACGGCTCCGACCGTCGTCTCGACCCCGAAATCCTTGAACTTGGCGTAGGTCTGGAAGGTGAAAACCGCCCCCGTGAAGGCTCCCGTGACGATCACCACTCCTTGGGAGCCGTAGCCGATGGCCACAATCTGCTGCGCCACCAGCCGCAGGCGCCAAACGCCGGAACGCAGCGCGATGAGCAATTCCCTGGCCAACGCCGCCAGCTGCCCGAGGTAGGACAGAAAGTGCAGGGCCACTCGGCCAACCAGGGCCAAAAGATCGGAGGGGGAACGCATCGGCCGCGGATCATGGCACCTGCCGGCTCAAAGGCAATGACGCGAAAGCGGAGGTTTTGCGACTTTGCCCAGCCGCTTGAAGGCACAAGCCCGGCACAGCAATCCACAGCATCCTGCTGAAATGAGCCTGATCTCCAGGCCGTTCACCACCGCCCACGCCAGGAATTCCGGAAAAAGCTGGTCTTGCGGTTTTTCCACCGGCTCCCTAGTGTCCCGTCCCCCACTCATGAAAATTGGCTTCAATCTCCTCCTCTGGACCGGTCACGTGACCGAAGAAAACTTCTCCACCCTCGAAAAACTCAAGGCCGCCGGTTATGACGGCGTGGAAGTGCCTATTTTCGATGTTAGCAATCCGGCGCATTTCGCCACCGTCGGCCGCGTGCTGAAGGACAACGGCCTCGAGTGCACGGCGGTGACGGTTCTTCCCGATGAGGCTCACAACGCCATCTCCCCCGTGGCCGCCAACCGCCAGGGTGCCATCGACCACCTCAAGCGCGTGCTGGAATGCGCTCACAACGCCGGCGTGCAGACCCTCTGCGGCCCCTATTACCAGGTACTCGGCCAGTTCACCGGTGCCTTCCCCACGGAAGCCGAGCTGGAAAATGCCGCCGGAGTCCACCGCGCCATCGCCCCTGTGGCCGAAGCCGCCGGAGTGAAGTGCGCCATCGAAGCCCTGAACCGCTTTGAAAGCCACCTACTCAACACCATGGAGCAGGCCTCCAGCTACGTGCAGCGCGTGAACCATCCGAATTTCGGCACGATGTACGACACCTTCCACGCGAACATCGAGGAGAAGAACCCCTTCACCGCCATCGACACGGTGTTTGCCACTGGTAAGCTTAACCACGTTCACATCTCCGAAAACGACCGTGGCACACCCGGTCGCGGCCACATCAACATCACCGAGCAGATCAAGCACCTCAAAAAAATCGGCTACGACGGCTGGATGACCATTGAGGCATTCGGCAGTGCCCTGCCTGATCTCGCAGCCGCCACTCGCGTCTGGCGCGATTTCTTCCCCAGCACCGAACAAGTTTACACTGAAGGCTACGCGCTCATCAAAAACGCGCTGGCTTGATGCAAAGTCCAACACCCCTTCCATTCCATCCATGAACACACCGACCACCACACCCGCAGCGGCCACGTCACGCCGCCAGTTTATCGGCACCACTGCCGCCGCCAGCGCCCTCACCGTCGCTCAATCCGCCTGGGCCGCAGGCAGCGATGAAATCAAAGTCGGCCTTATTGGCTGCGGCGGTCGCGGCACTGGTGCGGCCAGCCAGGCACTCAGCACCAACCAAGCTGGCGTCACGCTCCACGCCGTCGCCGATGCATTCAAAGAAAAAGCCGATGGCGCTCTCAGCAACCTGCGAAACAAGTCTGCCGCAGTCGCGGAGAAGGTGAAGGTCGATGACTCCCGCATCTTCGCCGGCCCAGATGCCTACCAGAAGGTCATCGAAAGCTGCGACGTCGTCATCCTCACCACGCCTCCCGGCTTCCGTCCGTATCATTTCGAAGCCGCTGTGAATGCTGGCAAACACATCTTCATGGAAAAGCCCGTCGCCGTCGATGCCCCTGGCGTGCGCAAGGTGCTCGAAATGGCCAAGGTTGCTGACGAAAAGAACCTCAAAGTCGTCGTCGGCCTTCAGCGTCGCTACCAGAACTGCTACAAGGATGCTCTCACCCAGGTGAAAGAGCAGGGCATCATCGGCGATATCACTGGCGGCCAGGTTTACTGGAACGGCGGCGGTATCTGGTTCCGCGACAAGCGCCCCGACCAGTCCGAGCTCATGTACCAGATCAACAACTGGTACTTCTTCACCTGGCTCTGCGGCGACCACATCAACGAGCAGCACATCCACAACATCGACGTCGCCAACTGGTTCATCGGCGGCCATCCCATCAGCGCCCAGGGCATGGGCGGCCGCATGCAGCGTGTGGACAAGAAATTCGCTCAAATTTACGACCACCACTACGTCGAGTACACCTATGAAAACGGTGTCCGCATCAACAGCCAGTGCCGCCACCAGTCCGGCGTCTCCAATGCCGTTCGCGAGGAATTCACCGGCACCAAAGGCAAGATCTACCTCGACAACAGCGGTCGCTGCTACGCCAACAACCACAAAGGCGAAACCATCTGGAAATACCGCCCGGGTGGCAAGGACATCGGCGATGCCAAGGGTAAGGCCGCCAAGCGCCTCGATCCTGATCCCTACCAGACCGAGCACGACACCCTCCAGGCCGCGATTCGTGAGAACAAACCGCTCAACAATGCCTACTACGGCGCCGAGAGCACCATGACCGCCGTCATGGGCCGCATGGCCACCTACTCCGGCAAGGAATTGAAGTGGGATGAAGTCATGAACTCCAAAGTTCAGCACATGCCCAGCATCATCACCCTTGAGTCCGAGCCGCCCGTCAAACCAGACGCCGAGGGGCGGTATCCTGTCGCCATCCCAGGCTTTGCGGCCAAGGATTACGAGCAGCTCGGCCTCCAACCCGTGGAGATCGTCTAACTCCCATTTAACCCAGCACCTCATCAGCCCCGGTCGCAGCGATGCGCCGGGGCTTTTTCGTATTGTAGTCCCGGCTTCAGCCGGTTCCGGAGAATCCGACCGCTTCTGCCACTCCCGAACCTACCTGCTTACCATCACCTCAAATCAATGCTCAAACTCTCCCATTTCCGTGTCATTCCGTGTGTTCCGTAGGCCAATTTGAACCACACGA
>CALDGV010000288.1 GCA_937941745.1 uncultured Prosthecobacter sp.
GTGGTCCTGCGGGTGCCCACCGTGGCCAGGCTGATCACCAGCCCCGGCGCCTTGGATTACCCGCCGACGCTGCTGAACACCTCGAGCTCCATCACCCTGACCCTGAGAAACGCCGGGAACCTGCCGCTGAACCTTACCAGCCTGAGCGCCGATGATCCCGCCTACACCGTCAGTGGAATCAACCTTCCAATGCTCTTGTCTCCGGAAGACACCACGACTGCGGTCGTCCGATTCACGCCCACAGCGACCCGTTCCTACCCGGCACGCATCGTCATCAGCACGGATTCCACCGACATGCCGGAAACCGTCGTGAACCTGAGCGGAACAGGGCTGCGTGGAGCCAGTATCAGCGTGGATCCAGCCTCCATCACCGAGACCATAGAACCCGGGAGCATTTTCAACCAGGTCATCACGCTCTCCAACTCCGGAGATGCTGCCTTGCAGTGGTCGGCTGCGCCATCGTCGGGCATGGCGGGCATCCTCTCGTTCACCCCGGCCGCAGGATCGGTGCCTGAAGGGGAATCCCGCCAGACCACCTTGCGGGTGACCACCACGGCGACCACCCTGCCGGGAACCTACTCTGGGTATGTGCGCTTCACCACCAACGCCCCCGGCCAGCCGATTCTCGATGTCCCGGTCGTCATCACAGTACCTTCGCGCCCAAGGCTGGTGGCCATTCCCTCCTCCGTGAACTTCGGAGATGTTTTCAACGGCGGTGCCAGCACGACCGGCGTGCTGCTGCGCAACCAGGGAAATGCACTGCTCCTCATCACCAACATCACCAGCTCCCACCCGGCCTTCAGCAGTCTCAACTCTGCCCCCTTCGCGATTGGTGCAGGAAACTCCCTGTACTGCATTCTCGGATTCAGGCCGGACGGCGTGGGCGGGTTCAGTGGCCAGATCCGCTTCACCGCACCTGGGGCGACACCTTCCGAAGTCACCTTGAATGTGTCAGGCAATTCACTGCCCCCGCCTCAGATCGCCGTGCAGCCAGGCAGTCTCGAGGCCACCCTGGAACAAGGCCAGAACACCAGCCTGCCACTGACCATCAGCAACGATGGTGGAGCCACGCTGACCTGGCAGTCGAAGGTCGCGGACCTTTCCACTCCGAACGGAACGCTGCAGGACGTGCTGGAGCGCTTGAACGACGGCCACGCGGCGATCACCAACTTGATTCCCGACCTCTATCCATTCACCGAGGGAACCTCCGGCACCTACATCCTGGATGGCGGCAACGACATGTATGACGGAGGCAACTACCTCAACACGAGCCTCGGCAATGGCATCGCCTATTCCGACAACGTGGTCACGAACAGCACGAAGCTGGGCATAGGAGGCACCTACTTCACCCGGAAGCATCCCGGACTGTTCGTCTTCGCGGCAGATCTGAACGGCGTCTCCAGTTTCTTCACGAGCGGCAACTTAGGGGCCGACGGCCTTGGAACCGTCTCCGGCACCACGCTGACGCGGACCTGGGCGGGCCGCACCTACACCAGCTTCTTCAAGTCCGTCGCCAGCACGACCGATCCTTCCGTCAACCACCTCGTCATCCTCGAATCACGGTCTGGGATGACCCACACCTACAGCCAGGATTCAAACAACGACGACCATCAGATCACCGGCCTCCCAAGCTCAGCCCGGCTTTACTACCTGCTCTTTGCCCGCGCAGACGGCCGTTCGGTCAGTGACACGCTGGCAGGCACCATTATGGAGGCCTTCCTGCAAAACATCGCCCTGTCTCCAGCGTCCCCGTGGATTTCCATTTCCCCAGCCACTGGCAACACCACCGCCGGAACTTCTTCCTCCGCATCGGTGCACATCTCTTCGGCCACATTGGAGCCTGGGGTGCATACAGCCACGGCCAGATTCATCAGCAATGCCATCATCAACAGCACGGTCGAAGTTCCCGTGCGGCTGACAGTCACTCCGCCAGCCTTGAGGGCTGCACCGACCAGCATCAGCACCACCCTGCTGTCCGACAGTCAGCTTACCCAGACACTGACCCTGACCGCCGCAGACGGAGCTTCACCCCCCTGGACCGCCGCCGCCACCGTGCCGTGGATCAGCCTCTCCAAAACCTCGGGTTCCGGCACTGACAGCATCACGCTGACGCTGGGGCCTCTCACCCCCGGAACCTACTCTGGAGCCGTACAGATCACCTACAACGGCACCAAGATTTCGGTGCCGGTGGATCTCGAAGTCCGCAGCGGCACCTTCGCCCGCCTGCTGACAGACTACCGTAGCCCCAGCCGGGTGCTGGGCCTCATTCGTGGCAGCAGCGAGCCTTCACTTCTGGTCGCGCTGGATGCTGCAAACCTCTCCATGCAGGAGGTCTTGAAGCTGCCGGCGGGCATTGCAGACATGGACATCTCCACCGATGGACGGCGGCTTTACGCCCTGAGCCACAGCTTCAAAAGCATCACCGAGGTGGACCTGGATTCGTTCAGCATTCTGCGCACTCAGCCAACGCCTGCGAGCATCCCGCTGAACGAGCGCTGCAACATCGAGACAGGCCGCAGCAACCGCCTCTACTACAACGACGCGCAGACGCCGCAGCGGCTGCATGTGTTCGACTTCGATGCGGCGGTCAATGTTTACAGCCTCCAGCTTCCCGGCGGAGCTTCCGTGGGGGATTTCACCCTCACTCCTGACGGCGGCAGCATCTATGCGCGCTCGGTCAATCAGGGAGTCGTGAATCTTGTGCGAATCGACAGCTCTGGGGACCTGCCTTCACTGGCTGCCACGAGCAATTATGGTCATCTCCTTGTCACCGAAGAAACGCCGGTCTTCTACAGCAGCAGCCGGGACCGTGTTTTCACGCAGGATGCCCGTTTCAACCCTCAATTCACCACGCGCCAGATCTACACCGGCCAGTCGATCATCGCCGCTTCAGCCTACGGTCAGGCGCTGGTGAGCAAGACCCGGATTTTCAATGCCGAGACGGGATCCATGCTTCAGAGCCTGCCAGTCAACGTCACCGTGGCGGCCTTCACAGGTGCACAAGATGCTGTCATCTACTTCAACAGCAGCACTCAGAAGCTGGTGCGTGTCCCGTTGAACGGCGTGATCTCCCTGCCATCGCCTGCGATCGAACCTGAAATAACACCAGGAGCCGTCCTCAATGGCAGGCCGGGCAGCCTGACCTGGACCGGCAGTCCGCTGGCGGCCAGTTACGACGTCTTCCTGAGCACCAGCCAGAGCGCTGTGGATGCCGCCAACAACACCTCCACCGGAATTTATCTTGGCAACACCTCCGGACTCAGCTTCCCGCTCAACAGCATCACCTCCCAGCCAGGGCAGACCTACTACTGGCGCATCGACATCCGCAATCACGACGGCAGCACGGTCAAAGGTCCCCTGTGGAGCTTCAGGCTGCCTGAGGTTCTGACCACCCCCACCACGGTCAGCTTGTCAGGAGTCGCCGGTGGCGGTCTTGTGGACGGCAGGCTGACGCTGAATGCCGCCAGCCCAGCCAGTGCCTGGTCGCTGACCGAAAACGCCTCCTGGCTCAGCCTCAGCGCATCATCCGGCAGCGGCTCGGGCACGGTGACGGTTCAGGTCAACCCGGCGGCCCTGGCGGCTGGAACCCACAGCACGCAGATCACGCTGACATCAGGCGCGGACTCCCTCTCGATACCAGTCACCTTCCGGGCGCTTGGTCAGCTCAACGTCGTCAAGCTGGTGGCCGACCCTGTGCTGTCCGTGGTGTATGGCATGCACAGAGACCCCTCGTCTGGAGAAGGCTGGATCCTGTGGATTGACCCTGCCACGGCCCAGATTCAGCATGCCCTTTACACCGGCAGGGACATCGTGGACTTCACCGTTCATCGTGATGAAAACCTGATTCACGTGCTTTCCGGCACCAGCACCTGCATCGTGCAGGGATTCAACCGCCAGACACGGCAGATCATCAGCGGCTGGTCCACACCGGGAACCCCGGCCGCCATCCACAACGGAGCCGTGGGGCGTGTGGTGCTGCGCAACAACCTGGGCACCCTGCAAATGCATCACAGCGTCACTGGAGGCTTGGTCGGCAGCTCCGTCAGCCTGCCCAGCACCTGTGTCACGGCGACCCCGGCGGACGGCAGCTTCATCCTGGCGGCTGTGCAGCAGGCCACTGGAGTCACCGGTCTGGTGCGTTACACCCTTGGCAGCAACTCCATCACCTACAGCAGCACCTCCTACTGGTCAGCCAGCTACCAGCCCCCTCTTGTGCTTTCCGCAGACGGCACGCGCGCCTTCTACATGGGCCGTGTTTATGATGCCGCCACCCTCGCGGAACTGCGCTATCTCGGAACCTACAGCATCAATGCCTGCTCCTTCTCAGGCCATATGGGGTGGAGCTTCACGCATGCGATCTCAACTCAGGATGGCCGCACGCTGGGCAGCCTGCCCTTCAACACCAGCATCCTGGCTGCCACGGCAAGCTTTGAGCGCCTGATCCTCTACAACACCACGACGCGGACTCTTCACAGCATCGTCCCCTGGGAAGTTTCCCTCTCTCCCTCTCCACTGATCTATCCCACGGCACCTGTTGGCCAGACGACCACGGCCACGCTTACCATCAAAAACCTCACCAACCTCGATCTGACCTACACGGTGAGCACCAACCACCCCGCGATGACCGTTCCAGGCCTTCCTGTGACGGTCAATGCAGGACAAAGCGCCCAGATCAGCCTTGCCCTCACCCCTTCCGGGACGGGCGTCCTAGAGGGCAGTGTCTTCCTGTCCAGTGCGGCGGCACCCGAATGGAACCGGACGGCTCTGTTCTCAGCTTATGCAGAGGTCTCGCCGAACCAAAATGTCATCCGCTTTGATGTGAATGCTCCAGCCCCAGGCACCGCGCCAGCCGTGGCAAGCTACACAGAATCCGGCTTCCGGTTCACCACACCCACCAACATTGCCCGGGTCGGGGCCAACAGCAGCAACCGCCCGGACAATGGCACGGCACACATCGCCACAATGAACGGCGGACAGCCTCTGAACATTGTCCGCCAGGACGGAGGAACCTTCAGGCTCGTTCAGGTGGACCTGGCTGAATACAGCACCGTGTTCCCCAACTTCAAAACCATCACCTGGACAGGCACCAAGGCCGGCGGCCAGACGGTTTCAACCTCGTTCAACCTGGATGGCTTTATCGACGGCACCGGAGCAGGCGTGGACTTTCAGACCTTCTTCTTTCCCAGCAGCTTCGCCGACCTCGTCTCCGCCCAGGTCACTGTGGACATTTACTCGTTGGACAACCTCATCATCACCACCACGGGCAGTGCGGCCGCCCTGTCTGTTTCCGAACAGGAACTTGCCACGAGCCGGATGGAACCCGTCGCCGTGGACCTTGATGCTGATGGCAGGGCGGATTTCCTGTCCAGCACCGCTCCGCAGTGGGAGAAACGTGCTGATGGAGTGGGCGTCTGCACCATGCACTGCCGGGGCTCTGCCCTGGCGACGTTGTCGAGACTGCGCGTGCAGGCCAGCCGCGAAGCAGGTGTGTGGAGTGATCTGACCCAGGACCTGGACTATTCCTGGGAGAAGCTGGGATCTGCCGATGAATCCGGCTGGACGGACGTCATCCTGCGCATTTCATGCAACACCTTGGAGACCTGGAACTTCCGCGTGCTTGGTTCTGACTGAAGCCACGTCTCCAGGCCACCTCGAAAGCGCCGTCACACATTTTTCATGATCCGCCAGCTCCTCTGCACCGTCGTTGTTCTCAGCACCCTGAGCGCCTGCTCCAGCCAGAAGTTTTACAACAAGGTCCAGGCAGGCACCATCATCGGAAATCCGTATGTCAAATGGGAGGAGCCTAACAAATTTGAGCTGGAAAATCATCTCGTCCGCCCTTTCGCCTTCCGCCGCTACAACGGCGAGCTGATCACGCCCCGGCCGATCAAGACAGATGGAGGCAGCGTGCCACGCGCCCTTTGGAACCGCAAAGGATTCTCCCCATGGACCTATGCGCCGGGCTACCTGATCCATGACTGGCTCTACGAAGCCAACCGCCGCCGTGTACCTGGCGGAAACTCCCTGAAGAAAGAGGCCCTCTACTATGACAAGGAGAAGTCGGACTGGATCCTGGCCGAAGTCATCAAAACCCAGATGGAGAGCGACAAGAAGGCCTACAAGGACCCCAGTCCGGCACGGCTGGCCGCCATCTACTGGGCGGTGAAGCGCTTTGGCGACAAGGCCTGGAATGGCAAGCCGACCCCTGTCGCCGAATCACCTCTGACACCGTTCTTCAACACGGCCATCGACAACCTGCCGCTGATGCCGACGCTGAACACCCTGCAAAATGAGTTCATGACCCTGCCGCCGGATGCTCCTGAAAACCTGGCGGGCTCCACCACGCCGCACTGGCTGCCGCAGACGAATGAGTCTGAGTGACACGGCTTCACAGCCGGAAGTCTCACTGCGAGGCCTGACGGCGCAGTTCCTGGGCCTCCGCTTCCTTGAGAATGCCGGCCGCAAGAGCCTCGCGCAGAAGCGCTGAGGCCTTCTCACGCTGCTCGTCCAGGACCAGGAAAAGGATGTAGTTGGAAACCACGAGCCCGCTAACTTCCGGCTGAAGCTGACGAGCCTTCGGCAGCAGCGTGTCAGGCTGGATTGCTCCATAAAGTTCCCGGGCCTTCGCCATCGCATCCTTGTCCTGGCTGCGACGCAGAACGGTGGCCACGCGCTGATTCAGGAACTCCAGGCTGTCCGAGGCACTGGTCTGAGCCGCTTCGAGATGCCGGAAGGCCTCATCCCAGTCCGCCAGATAAGCAGCCGCTGCCGCGCACGCCCGGTGGGTTGCCGGGCTGGGGGACTGTGCATGCTGAATCTCCGCCAGGGCATAGCTGGCGGGCTCACCCCTGGTCAGGCCGATCAGGATGTTCTGGGTTCGTGTGCCTTCCGGATCATTCCGCAGCGCCTCCAAAAGCGCCTCGGGATGCGTTCTGCCCGTCATGCCCGCCATGGACAGGCTGGCGTCCATCATCACCAGCATTTCCAGCGCGCGTGCAGCCGGTGGTCCAGTCAGAGCACGCCCCTTCTCCTCAAGCCGCTGAATGGTGGCCTGGAGGGTTTCAAGCTCCTTGGCATTGGGAGTCCGCCCTTCGCGGCTGGCAGCGAGCATCAGGCCCAGCGAGTGCGAAAGCAGCACCCCGCCCAGCTTTTCCATGTCATCCCCCGCCAGTTCAATCGCCACCCGGGCTTCCGACGGGTGCGCCAGGATCAGCATGTAATGCTGGAGCATGGTCTGCATGAGCACGTTCTTCACGTCCTGCACCGTGGCGCCAGGAGGATGCTTTACCGAGATCTCCGCGAGGATCATCGGGCTGAACAGGCTCATTTCAGACCTCCAAAGCCGGCAGAAAAGGGCAAAATCCTTCTTTTCCTGAGCGGTGCGCATGATCTCCGAGAGACGCCGGGGGAAGGCCTCCAGCCTCTTTTCCAGCACGGTGCGTTCCACCGGCGTCATGGGCTTCTCCAGACATTTCTCGACCAGCTCCAGTTCACTGGACAGCCTGTCCTCCAGTCTGGCACTGCTGCGCGAAAAGACTTCATGCACCTGCTGCTCCAGTTCACGTGATGCCATCAGGAATCTGGCGAGCGGCTCTTGCGGATCCCATTTCAAGGCCTGACGCAGCGCTTCGAGGGTCTGCTGCTCCAGCCCTTTTCGCCAGCCCAGGGCATCGGCCAGCAGCGCATGGCCTTCCGCCCCGCCTGGCTCAGCCGCGATCATGGCACGCGCCAGCTCGACCGCCCTTTCGAGGCAGCGATTTTTGCGTGGTTCATCCCCCAGAATGGAGGCCAGGTCTGCCATCTCCAGCAAACGCCTGACATCAGCGCCGCCAGTCCGCTTTTGCGATTCCAGAAAGGCATACTGCCGCTCGAGCGAGCTGGGTGTCCGGTCCAAAATCACTCCGCCACGGCCTTCCACGCTGGGGTTCAGGTTGAAGGCCAGGGGGTTGACCGTCATCTGCTGCGCCAGCTGCGCCCGGCGATCCTCCTTGGGCACAACGGGAGGCTTCATGTTCAGGATGACCTCCACCCGGGCAGCCAGCCCTTGGGCTTTTGGATGCCTCTGCTCCGTCTGGCGGGCCGCCTCCCGGATGGCATCCGGCAGTTTCTCCTTGTTGATCTGCACAAGTTCCACATCGGCGGCACAAAGCCTGAGTGAAACGATCAGGCTGACAAGGGCGGGGGATCTCATGGCGGGAGTCTGCCTGAGGCAGGTGGACCAGATCAAGCTGCAAAGCAGGACCTGCCACCCACGTTTTCTGCCCTGCATGGATTTTGACCCCTCGATTCCCGAACACCTCGTCCGCCGCGACTTTTTGAAGAAGCTCGCCGCCGCTGGCACTGCCGCCTGGATGACGGGTGAACCGCGCATGATCTGGGGCAAGACCGGCGAAGCCGTGAAGCAGCCGCCCGCCAAGGCGGATGCCTGCATCCTGCTGTGGATGGCCGGCGGCATGGCGGCACCAGAGACCTTCGACCCGAAGCGCTACCTGCCCTTCGAAAAGGGCCTGGAGGTGAAGAAGATGCTCAGCACCTTCCCCGCCATCGACACCACGCTGGACGGCGTGAAGATCAGCGCCGGGCTGCCGGAGATCGCGAAGGTGATGAACCGCGCCACCCTCATCCGCAGTGCCGTGCAGCCCGACCTGGGCAGCATTCTGCACAGCCGTCACCAGTATCACTGGCACACGGGCTATGTGCCTCCGCAGACCGTCGCCTGCCCGCACATCGGTTCATGGATGGCGAAGGTGCTCGGCCCGCGCAATCCGGTGATGCCCGCCTTCATCAACATCGGCCAGCGACTGGAAGGCGTGGGCGAAAGCGAGGAACTGAAGGCCTTCACCACCGCCGGATTCTTTGGCAGTGAATTTGGCCCCATGAACCTGCCCTTTCCGGAAGAAGCGGCGCAGTCGGTGAAACCACCCAAGGGCATGGACGCGCAGCGCTTCGCCAACCGGGACAGGCTGTTCCGCAGGCTCGTGGACAAAAGCCCGAACCGCGAGGTGATGAGCGACTACCAGCAGCAGTCCATGCTGCGCAGCCTCGACAACGCCTACCGCCTGCTCAGCGCCAAGGAACGTGAAGCCTTCGACATCACGCTGGAGCCGAAGGAGAGCTATGCGAAGTATGACACCGGCCGCTTCGGACGCGGCTGCCTGCTTGCCCGCCGGCTTGTCGAGGCCGGCGCCCGCTTTGTGGAAGTCACCACGGAGTATGTGCCCTTCCTCTACTGGGACACGCACAAGAGCGGTCATGACACCGTCGCAGGCCTGCACCAGGAGATCGACCGCCCGATCGCCCAGCTTGTCATGGACCTGGAGGCGAAGGGACTGCTCGACCGCACGCTCATCATCATCGCGAGCGAGTTCAGCCGCGATGCGCTGATTGAGGGGAAACCCGGCTCCAACGCCAGTGACCAGGCCACCTTCAAAGTCGATAAGATCGAGGAGGCCCAGCACTACGGGCTGCACCGTCACTTCACCGGCGGCACCAGCGTGGTGATGTTTGGCGGCGGCACGAAGAAAGGCTTTCTTTATGGCGAAACTGCGGATGAGCGTCCGCTGATCGCCACCAAAAACCCGGTCACCATCATGGATCTCCATGCCACGATCATGACCGCCATGGGCATCAGTCCGAAAACCGAGTTCGAGATCGAAGGCCGGCCCTTCTACGTGACCGAAGACGGCAAGGGCAAGGCGGTCACCGAGCTGTTTGCCTAGCAGGAGATGGCCTCCAGCTCGCCGCTGGACTTCCGGGGGAGTTCCAGGCTATGGAAAACCTGCATCTCCTATGTCCATGACCTCTGCTGAACTTGCCGCCGCCACCACCCTGCCCGCCGGACTGACTCCTGAAGCTCAGGCTCTCTGGCATGCCAAGCACGGGAACTGGGAAGCTGCCCACAACATCGCCCAGGACATTCACACCAAGATGGGGTCATGGATTCATGCCCTGCTGCATGTCATCGAAGGGGATCAGTGGAATGCCGATTACTGGTTCGCCAAGGCGGGGAAGCCCTCGCACGGCCCCCAGGAAATCGACTCCCTCTGGCAGGAGATCGCCCAAAACGTGCTGAAATGAACGCCGAAGCCCCCGAGGAGCCGGTCGAGATCGAGATCACTCCGGAGCTCGATCTGCACACCTTCCAGCCACGCGAGGTCGGTGACCTGCTGGAAGACTATCTGTCGGAGTGCCTCAAGCGTGGCTTCGTGAATGTCCGCATCATTCATGGCAAGGGCACCGGAGCCCTGCGAACCGGTGTGCATGAAAAACTGGCCCGCATGAGCATGGTCGAGGCCATGACCTGGCCGGCCAGTGCGGAGACAGGCGGCTGGGGAGCCACCTGGGTGCGCTTGAGGGCGCCTTGAAGTCCCGAATCAGTATCTCAGCAGCTTCCGCAGTTCCGCGCTGATGCTCGCCGTGGTGGGGCGATGGGATTTCCAGAGGTTCGGATGATACGGAATCGGCGTGTCCTTGCTGTTCAGGCGCAGCGGCGGCGCATCCAGAAGGTGGAAGGCCTCGCTGGCCACGCGGGAGATGACTTCCGCCGTTGTGCCGCCCCAGGGGAAGGATTCGCCCACGACGAGCAGACGGCCGGTGCGGGCCACGGAGGCCAGGATGGTGTCAGTATCCATCGGCTTCACCGAGCGCAGGTCCACGACCTCCACCTCGTAGCCATCGAGCCGCAGTTCCTCGGCGGCGCGGAGGGATTCATGCAGCATCGCGCTGTAGGTGACCACCGTGGCATCGCGGCCCGGGCGGGCGATCCGTGCTTTGCCAATGGGCAGCGCCTGCCCGAAGCCATCCGCCTTGAGGTGGTAGTAAAGGAACTTGTGCTCGCAGAAGATCACCGGGTCGTTCAGCTTCACGCTTTCCAGCAGCATCCAGTAGGCATCCTCGACCGTGGCAGGCGTGAGGATCACCAAGCCGGGATAGTGGGCGTAGATGCTCTCCATGCTCTGGCTGTGGAAGGGGCCGCTCCCCGCCGTGCCACCGGAGGGCAGGCGGATGGTGATCGGGCAGGGCGTGCCAGTGCGCCAGTAGAGGGTGGCGGCCTGGTTCACGATCTGGTTGAAGCCCACGGAGGAAAAGTCCGCGAACTGCATCTCGACGATCGGTCGCGCCCCTTCGACAGCCGCACCGATGGCCATGCCGATCATGGCATCCTCGCTGATAGGAGAGTCAAAGACCCGCCCAGGGAACTCCTTGCCGAGGCTCTTGGTGGCTTTGAAGGCGCCGCCGAAGGTGTCTATGTCCTGGCCGTAGAGGAAGACGTTCGGGTTGTCCCTCAGGGCCTCGTATTGAGCTTCGCGGATGGCTTCGAGATACGTGATGCTGCTCATCCTTCCTGCCCCTCCACGAGAGCCGCCGTTGACAGGGCCTGCCAGTTTTCACGATAGGGATCCGGGGCAGGCTCCTTGGTCACCTGGGCCACGGCACGGTCCACATCCCGCCGCGCCTCCAGCAGCCAGGTTTCCAAATCTTGAGGAGTCGCCCAGCCCAGGTCCAGGGCTTGTTTCTGGGCCACCGCGAGGCAGTCGCGCCCTTCGTGAGTGTGTTTGATCAAATCCGGCACATAGGAGGCATCATCGTGCTCGCCATGGCCGCCGAGACGGAGCAAGCGCCCCACCACCATCTGCGGTCCCTGGCCGGCGCGGGCCTGCTGATACGCCTTCCGGAACACCTGCACACAGGCCAGCAGATCCGTGCCATCCACGCTGTGCCCTCCCACGCCATAGCCCGCGGCGCGCTGCACCAGATCCTCGCAGGCATACTGGCGGGCCGTGGGGGTGGAATAGGCGAACTGGTTGTTGGCGATGCTGATCACGATGGGCAGTTTTTCCACGGCGGCCATGTTCAATCCCTCGTGGAAGGCGCCGGTCGAGGTGCCACCATCGCCAATGCTGGTAGCCCCCACCGTATCCCCGAGCCGCCCCTGGAGGCGACGGGCAAAAAGCGCGCCCGCCACCACGGAAAGCAGGCTGCCCAGGTGCGAAATCATGGCCATGTAGCCCAGCTTGGGCTGGCCGCGGTGAATGTTGCCATCCCGGCCGCGCATCGGCCCCGTGACCACCCCCAGGTAGGTGCGGATGGTGTCGAGCACCGGTTCGCCGTAGGCGATGCGACCGGCCTGATCCCGGATGAGCGGGCCATAGACATCCTTGCCCCAGCGCAGGTGGATGCCCGACGCAGCGCTGAACGCCTCCTGACCACGCCCCAGATAGACTCCCCCGACGATTTTTCCGCCGGCACGGTAGAGGCTGCCCAGCTTCTCCTCCAGGGTTCGCGAGAGGATCATGCAGCGGAGCGCCTTGAGAAAGTCCTCGCGGTAGTCAGCGAGGGATTCGGATGCTTGTGAGGCTCTGGTAGCGGCAACGGACACGGCTTTTCGGGAGTGACGATCGGCTTCCGGGGAAGCCAAAAATCAGTCATGATGCTTTCACAAAGGCTCCGGGATGTCCAGAGGGGAAATTGCACCCGCCTCGGCCCATCGGACCCCCGCCCTCATCGGCGAGAAAACCCCGCCCAGTGCTCAGCGCGGCCCGCCAAGGTGCTTTTGGAAAAAAGCAGCGGCGATCTCCACCGTCTCAGCGCACCAGGGATCACTCATCCAGAAGGGATGAGGCGCATTTTTCAGCGTGTGCACGGCGGTTTCGATGCCCAGCGCCTTCAGCTTGGCCATCATCTCCGCCCGGCCCACCTTCAGCGTGTCCTTCTCACCCTCGATGAAGATCGTGGGCGGCACACCGGGACGCACATGCGTGATGGGCGAGGCCGCCTGGTAGAGCTCCGGCTTCTCCTGCGCCGAGGCGCCAAAGAAGAGCACCGCCCCCTCGTTGGTCTTCGCCGCATTCGCCGCCACCAGGTCCTGCGTGGCCGCCATCACGATCGCGGCCTTCACCGTGCTGGGCTGGTCCTGGAATGGTCCGTCACCTTCAAACTCTGCCAGCCCGCTGGTCATCGCCGTCAGACCGGAGAGATGGCCGCCAGCAGAACCTCCCATGCAGCCGATGCGCTCGGGGTCGATCTTCAGCTCCCTGGCATGCGCACGCAGGCAGCGCAGGGCCGCCTTGCAGTCATGCAGGGCGGCGGGATACTTGGCCTCCGTAGAAAGGCGGTAGCTCACCAGCGCCGTCACGAAACCACGCTGGGCCAGGCGCTCCATCATCGGCTTGTCCGCCTCCACCTGCCGCGCCTTCCAGCCGCCGCCATGAATGTCCAGGATGCAGGGCCAGACACCTTCCGCCTCCGGCACATAGACATGAAGCTCCACCGTGTGCTCCGGATGCTTCGCCACCTCGATCGTCTTCAGTGTGAAGCCCTTGGGCGTCGCCGGAACCAGCTTCTGCCACTTGGGGCCGGCGGCAGCCTTCTTGGCAGCAGGCTTGGAATCCGCCGCCGCCAGGATCGAAGCGAGCACGAGAAAGAAAAGACAGAACGGTTTCATGGAGGCAGATGGAACTCCGCCCATTCCACCACCATTTCATCAAAACGGCCCAGTTCATGAAACCCTCTTGCGCTGCAGTGCCGCAATTCTTAGCGAGCGCACAGCAAGTTACCAAGTCACGCCGCTCTGGACGAGTGGCAGCTTGGCGCATACGACTTCGCATTGTGTCGTAGTCACCGTCCAGTGTGCGGAGCCGGGAAGCTTTGCGAGCCACACTCGAAGCGGTTGGTTCCATCGGGTGCGGAGCTGCGGCGTTACGGAAAGCCGCACACTCCCTTGCGGCAGGGGTTGGAGAGGGCGGAGCTTGTCGGTGGTGGGCAATGGGCGGAGCCGCGAGCTTTGCGAAGCGCTGG
>CALDGV010000289.1 GCA_937941745.1 uncultured Prosthecobacter sp.
AGCGTGGGGTCGATGGAACCCAGCTTCAGGTCTGCAAGGCCATATTTGGTGCCATCGTCCGAGCCGAAGAAGGCCAGCGGCCCCACGACGATGAACTTCCCGTCCGTGACATTGCCGCTCTTGTCCGTGGCCTTGCCTGGGAAGACCTCCCCGCCTGCGGCACGCTCCAGGCGGTCCAGTGCCATGCTCACGATGTCGATGCGGGACTGAAGCTGCTCAGCCGTCGTCAGGTTTGCATTGTTCCCCTGGTTCTGAAGTTTCTTGAGCTGGTCACCGATGGCCTGCAGCTCCGTGACATGGATGCGGGTTTCAAAGTTGCGGGTGAACTCGTCCAGCAGGTTCGTAAGATAGTTGGTGCTGTCCTCCTTGGCCTTGTTGGAAGCCTTGAGGTTCGTCACCTCCAGGGTGCGGCTGTCGCGGATGCGCAGCACACGGTCGTACTCCTTGCGGGCCTCGATGACCTTTTCCTCCAGCTGGCTGAGCTTCTGGGTCATGGGCAGCTTTTCGGACTCGATGGCCTTGCGGGCCTCGGAGAGCTCGGCGGTGGCCTTGTCCAGCCGCTGCTGGAGGTCGTCGGTCACCTCCTTGAGCGGGCTGGAGGCCTCCTGGGCATTGGCGACGAGGGCGAAGCCGAAGGCCATTAAAATGAGAAAGGACGTTTTCATGTTCACAAAGTCTTTGTTAGTCAGGCCTCACTTGATCTCGATGGGCAGGGGCACGAAGTCGGCGACCTTCTCACCCTTGTTCATGCCGATGAGGAGGTCGATGTCCGCCGCCTGCTCCGGTGTTTCCTTCCAGACCCAGCCGTCAGGCCCCGGCGTGCCGATGCCGGCCACGTCCGCCGTCTCCTCGCTGCCCGCGTAGTAGGCCGCGCCAAGCCCGAAGTAGATCGTGCGCACCTCCACCTCACGGCCGTCCTTGAGTTTCCGGCGCTCATTGGTCACGGTGATGTCGGAGTGGAACTTGTTCACCTCGTTCAGGATGGCGAGCACCTTCAGGAAGCGCTCAGCGGCAGTGGCCTTGATCTCATCACGCTTCTTTCCCTCCACCGGCATGCCGTCATACTGCGGCTGCAGCTTGGCCTGGAGCGTGCCGGGAAGGATCTTCCAGAGCCTGCGCACACGGGCCTCCATCTTTTCCACGATCTCCACCTGCTGGTCCTGCACGGCGAGTAGCTCCTTGTTGCGGGCATCGAGCTTCTCGCGCTCCGTGTCGTTGGTGGAGATGGTCTTGTTCTCCTCCTCAGCCTTGCTGATCAGCTCCTTGAGCTGGCTGTCGAGCAGATCGACACGACTTTGCAGCACGTCCTTGCCGAGCTTCCACTCGGAGCGCTCCTTGTCGAGCAGCTTGCGGGTTTCATAGTATTTGTTCAGCAGCTCGCGGGAAAGGCCCAGATAGCCGGCATTCGCTGCGGGAGCGGGCGCCTGGGCTCTGAGCTGCAGCGGCAAAAGAACCGCCAGGAACAGGATGATGAGACGTGGAGCGTTCATAAGGATGGGGAAGGTTGCAGAGTCACCACTTGCCGGTAAGGCCGAGGGAGTAGCCGGTGCCGTTGTAAGTGACGGCAAAGGGCAGGCCGCCGTCGAAGACACGCTGGCGGGGTTCGTTCAGAAGGTTGGTGGCCCGGAAATTGAGGGTCCAGCGCTCGTTCAGCTTCTTGCTGAGGTTCAGGTCGAGCGAGGTGAACGGCCGCTGGTAGATGTCGGGCGTGAGGTTGGACTCAAAACGTCCGCCCACCGTGTGCAGCATAGGACCCGTAACGTTCAACAGCAGGCTGGCGACCACGCCGGAATCCTTGTGATCGTAGGTGAGGCTGGTGTTGAAGGTGTAGTCGGGCTGCCCCTGAAGGGGGCGGTCGCGGGAAAAGCCCGCCTGGCGGCGGATGAGGGCGCTGTCCTCGCTCAGCTGCACCTTGGAGAACACGTAGCCGAAGTTGAAGCCCCAGGTGAAGGGGTGCAGCTCCTCGACCAGGTTCTCCAGCTTGTAGTAGCCCTCAAGCTCGAAGCCGTAGAGCGTGGCGCTCTCCTCGTTTCTCGCGGTGTTGAAGACGCCGAGGTTCACAAATTCAATCGGCTTGTCGATGAGCTTGGAGAAGAAGGACACCGCGAACTGGTTGCCGTTTGTGGGAGCGTATTCGTAGCGGAGGTCGAAGTTGATGATGTCGGACATCTCCAGCTCCGGGTTGCCGACGAAGAAGTTCCCGGTCTCCGGATCGCGGGAGAAGACCACGGCGATTTCCTTGAAGGTGGGCCGGGCGACGGACTGGCTGACGGCGGCACGGATGGTGGAGGATTCGCTGACCTCCCATTTGGTGGAGATGGAGGGGAGGACATCAATGCGGTCGATCTCGAAATCGAGGCTGCCAAACTGACCGAGGAAGTTCCCCGCGCCGCCGCCTGAGGCGAACTGGGCGACATCAACGCTGATCAAGGTGGACTCCACGCGAGCGCCAAAGGTGGTTTCGAAGTCGTCAGACTTGAAAGTGAACTGACCGTAAGCCGCCGGAATGACCTGGGTGGCCTCGTAAGTCTCGATGGGCGGCACGTTGAAGGCGCGGGAGAGGAAGAAGTTGTCGCGGATGCGGAATGTTCCCGGTGCAGCCGTGGGGATGAGAACCGAATCAATCAGGTCCAGGTCCCCGATAAGGTCGCCCAGGGTCAGGGTCTGCGCGTTGTTGGCCGTCGGAGCACCGAGAATCGGCCCTCCGGGAGTGACGTTGAGGTAGTCCGCGATCAGCGTGGCGGAGGGCAGGCCGGAGTACTCGAAGTTATCGCTGCGGTATTTGCGGGTGCTGTAGTCGAAGGCGCCACCGAACTTGAAGATCACGCCGGGACCGCCTGCTGCGGCAGATTCATCGAGCGGAATTTCCGCATTGAGGGCGATGTTGTAATTGGTGTCATCCAGCCGCCGCCAGACACGCTCCAGGTCGGGTGGAGCAGGATCCCCGGTGCCGACATAGTCGTTGAGCGCGTAAGAATAGGCATAGTTGGCCTTGCGCAGGTCCGGCTGGTCCTGCGAGCTCATGCTGTAGGAGACAAGCCAGTCAATCTTGGCCCCGGCAATGCCGTCGATGCCATGCTGCCCGGCAAGCTGCAGCGTCTGCAGGCGGCGCTCCGTGTAGTACATGAACTCGCGGAAGATGACGATCTCCTCCTGATCAATGGGGATGCCGTTGTCCAGCGTGCCGAGCACGGCCGTCTCACCGATGCTGAAAATGGCATCGTCCTGGGCGGAGACGTTCGCAAAGTAGGTGAGCGTGATGCTGTCCTCTGGCGAGAACTCAAGGGAGGCGCTGAGCAGGGCACCGGCAAGGAGGCTTTCCTGACCGCGTGCAAACTGGAACTGCTCCGTGGCCACCGGCGTGCCTGCCGCAGCATTCGCGAAGCCGCGGACACCTTCCTCCATGACGTATTTCTTGCTGTAGGTGAAGCCGCCGAGCAGGCCGAGCGTGCCCCCCATGAAGTCCTCCACCCGAGTGCCCGCCATGACGCTGAGGCTGAAGTCCATCGGCGCCTCCTTGTAGCTGGTGCCCATGGGACGCCCGTTGAGGGAGCTGGCGGCACGGAGGCGGTTGCGATGCGCGATGTAGCCAGGGTCGTTGGGGTTGAGAGGATTCTGCGAAGCATCCCCGAGGTATTCGCGAGGATCGGTCGGCAATGCGTTCACATCCGACATGAAGGACGGCAGCGCACGTGAGCCCGCACTGCCCAGGAAGCCCGTGCCACCGCCTTTGTAGCTGAGGAAGTCGCTGCGACCGGTGGAGTTGGAATTGCTGCCGTAAGAGGTGGAGACGTGGAAGAAAGGCTCGTCCGGCACGCGCTTGGTGACGATGTTCAAGTAGCCGCCCGTGACCTCACCCGGCATGGAGGGAGTGACGGTCTTGGCGCTGACGATGGTCTCGACGAGGCCCGTGGGGAAGATGTCGATGTTCACCGCGCGCTTGTCCGGATCAGAACTGGGCAGGCGCGCGCCGTTGAGCACAACCACGTTGTAGCGGTCACTCAGGCCGCGGACGACCACATAGCGGCTGTCCGCCACAGAGACCCCGGCCAGGCGGCGCAGGGAGCTGCCAATGTCACCGCCTGAGCCGGCTGCCTTCAGCAGCTCAGGGTTGATGGAACTGGCGAAGGCGGAGAGGTCGGCGGAGAGACCGAGCGGCGTAATGTCGGTGGTGCCGGTCTCGACATCGGCCTGCACGACGAACTCATCCAGCTCGACAACCTGGGCCGTCATTTCGATGTTGGCTTCTGCGACACTGCCGGAGGAGATCACGATGCCGCTCTTGCTGGTCCGGATGAAGCCCTCGGCCTGCAGCGTGGCGCGATAGACGCCCGGCGGAAGGTCATTGATGAAAAAGCGGCCTTCAGCATCCGTCACGGCCGTCTGCCCGCCCGGCTCAAGGATGAGGCCCACGTTGCCGATGGGCACGAAGAAGTCCGCATCCACGACGCTGCCCCGCAGGCCGCCGCGCGCTCCATCCTGGGCATGGACCTCAGAAACGGCCAGAAAGCAGGCCAGGATCCAGCACCAGCCGCACCCTTGCTGAAACAGCGTGAGAAGGGTGGTAAACGGGGTCTTTGAAGCAGGCGATGCCATGTGGAAATGCGGCCCGCTTCATGCCGGGGAAGATCACTTTCTGCCGTCGATTTGATGCAACACTTTCGCCACATTCGGGGGCAGGCTTTGTGACAGAATCGCATGACAAAGGCTGATTTCGAAGGCCCCCAGCCTCTGAATGCGCGGGTTAGGGTGGTTCCAGGCGCTTTCGGCGGCCTGAACCAGCAGGACGGAGCCACGCGTTTCGTCACCCACCTGCCGCCAGGCCATGCCATACCAGGCGAGGCAGAAGGGCTGATGCATCTTTTCCAAGGTGCGTGCCTGCTGCTCGCCCTGAGTGAGCAAGTCGTGCATGCGCGGGGCGAGCCCTCTCTTCTGCCAGAGCATGGCCATGCGGGCATGCAGGCGCGCCACCTCATCCGGAGGCCCGCCAAGCTGCCCTTGAACGGCATTCATGGCATCGCGTGCCAAGTCCTCGAAACCAGCGTCAAAAAGTTGCGTCGCAGCCTCCACGACCAGTTCAGCATGCACGACATGGCTGTCTGCCAGGATTTCCTGGGCGGCCTCGACGAACTGACGCGCCCGGTCCGGGGACGTCTTCTGACCAGCGGCCGATGCCAGCAAGCGCCGGGCGGCCTGCAGGAGGCCAGGAGCAGGAAGGCCGCGCTTCAAATTCTGCCGCTCCTGCCGATAGGCCAGGAGATCAAAACTGCCCTCACGTGCTGCCGTCACCGCCGTGACCTCAGTGCCGGTGCTGAAACGTGTCCATGGATCCGTGATGGCCTGAAACCAAGGTGCGATGCGCTGAGGAGGCAGACGCAGGGCATGCCCGCTGACTACAAGACGTGAGGCCACCTCATCCACGGCGGCAGGTTTGACAAGTTTGGCCATCTGAGCGGCGAGCTCCCACCATTCCGTGGCCCGCTTTGCATCAGAAGCACCTGCGGCCTCGGCCAGGGAGGAAAGCAGCACAGCAGCGCGATGATCGGTGATCTTGGACACAACCTCACGAGCCAGTCCGGTGCGCCCACGCATGATCGCCACCTCACCCGCCCGCATCAGGCAGCGGTTCCTGAGTTCATCATCACCTGTCATGGCCGAAGCAAAGTGCACGGCGGCAGCCAGTGGATCCTCTGCATCCATGGAGTGTAGTGAAGTCTCCGGGGCCAGCCTGACATGAGGCAGCACCTCGGCGGGCAGGCCTTCGAGGGCCTTGCTCACACCAGCATCCGTCTGAGCAAGGGCAGGCAAGGCAAGGAAGACCAGGGAGGAAGTTCGAACAAACAACATGGCAAAATCAGGTCGGGGGATCATGGCAACACGAAACCCAGGGCTTGCGCCCTGGGTCCGCGGAAGGATGTGAAGATGGAGGGGATCACAGACCGTAAACACGGTAGAGGGCGCGCTCATCAGACGGAGTGTCCGGATCCACGAAGCTGATCGTGCCTGCACCGGTCAGCGGCGTGGTGGTCAGCACCGACCAGGAGACTCCATCCAGGGAGCGCTCCACGACATAGCGGATGGAGGCGCCGGCCGAAGGGAAGCTGACCTGATGGCGGAAGGTGCCGCCACCGACGTTCGAGACACCCATCGAAATCACCGGACGCTGCAGGTTGCTGGTGGGCAGCACTTCCAGCGCCGAGAGGGAACCCCAGCCGAACATGTGGTTGTTGTCGCACATGGAGCCGGCGAATCCGGTATTGATGTAACCTGCGGGAAGCACGACTCCGGAGGCCAGGGGCACATTGCGGGCGGCGGCGGCAGGAGCCAGGCGCGGATCAAGGCCGTTCTTGGTGTAGAGCGGGCAGGGAACGACCGCCGGCAGGGTGGCGTTGTTGGAGAAGCTCCATGGCGTCACGATGCTGGAGGCAGACTGATGCTGCAGAGGGGTGATCTGGTTCAGGATGACCAGGGCGCTGGCCGCTCCAGTGCCATTGGAGGCGCCGGTGGAGCTGTTGGCATTCACCAAAGCGCCGCCGGTGACAGTGCTGTTGTAGCTGTAAAGGTTGCTCCAGGTCAGGCGTGTGGAACGCGTGCCTGCGGCAGTCTCTGCGGCGCGGCTGATGGTAGAGGCGTTCTCGATCAGACCGTTGTGCAGGGCCACCTTGGCTTCAAGACGAGGCTGCACACCCTCCTTCTTCGTGCCTCCGGAAAGGAAGGTGAAGTTGAAGACCGCAAGGTCGGTCTCTGGCAGGCGGTCGCCGTCATTCGGCTCAGGGCCATCGACTTCCATGAGCTTGTCATACTGGTAGTCGCCAGCGGTTTCGGTATGTCCGATGGCCTGGTTGCCGCTGAAGCCGGACCGCAGCGAGAGCGCCGGGCTGTTGTTGATGGCACCCTGCACGAGCGTCCAGAACTGGTGAATGCCACGATAGCCTTCGTCAGCATCGAAGCTGTCATCCTGGTTGGCGGAGGCGAAAAGGAAGCGGGTGTTGCACTTGCCGCCGAAGAATTCAAAGCCGTCATCCTTGTTCTGGTAGCATTCGAGATGCTCAAGAACCGTGCCAGAGCCGAGGGCGCAGAGGGTGAAGGCGTTGATTTCATTGCCCACCGCAGCAGCACCGAGCACGAAGCCACCGTAGCGGTTCACCACGAAGCGCATGACACCGCTGCTGTCGGAGTCATCCGTGCCGCCGTAGATCGAGAGCGGGGCGTTCAGCACGTTGCTGCCCGATCCGGAGGCGAGGCCTTCCGGGAAGTCCGTGCCGACGCCGAAATTCTGGCGGCGCTGGGCGTCTTCGGTCAGCACATGCGCGTCCCAGATGCCATCGAGGTCGGTGTCAGTTCCCTGAGTGTTGCAGGCGGCGTAGCCACGGCCGCTGAGGATGATGCCCCCCCAGAGGCCGGACTTGTTGAAACCGTTGTTTCCTTCCGGCCCGCCAGGTGTGTAATCATTGTTGGCCAGCAGGGTCGTGTTCGTGGCGATGTCAATGACCGTGCCTTTGAGGTTCGTCCATGTAGCGGGCACAGTGGCAGCACCGCCAGGAACGTTCGTGTCGTTCAGCGTGGTGAAGATGATCGGATCATCCGCCGTGCCGTTGGCGATGATCTTGGCACCACGGGCCACCACAAGGGTGCCAGGCTCCTCGGCATAACCGGAGAGGGATGCTGGCACGCCACGAATGACGGTGCCCGGTTCGATGGTGAGCGTGGCTCCTTCAGCCACGAAGATCACTCGGCCAAGGATGTACACATTGTCACGTGTCCAGCGGGTGTCGGTGACGATGCGGTTGTCGGCATCCGTGCCCACGGTGATGTAGTCAGCACGGGCGGCAGCACCGGAGAGTGCAGCCAGCGCACAGGCCAGGGAGAGCAGTTTGGAAGGTGTGTTTTTCATAAAAGTCGTCTTTAGATTCAGGCTATCTGGGGTTCAGCCATGGGCATCAGGGAGCTGGCGTTGGCTCTTCGAGATAAACAGCACCCGAGAGCTGCGTGGCCGGGAGTCCGGCCTGATCGAGCAGGAAGTAGCCGATGCCGGTGGGCACTCCCTGGATGGGAACAATCATGCCAAAGAAGCTGGTTTTCTTCCTGGCCGTGGCTTCAAACGAACCGCTGAAAAGCCCGTTCGCTGCCGTGCCGGGAGTGAGTGCCGTCTTTGCAGCCACGGAAGCGACGGATGCCTTGTAGGAGGCCTGCACCGTCACCGTGGTATCAGGATTCTGGGCAAAGGTGCCCAGGTTGGCGTTCTCGAAGCCCAGGTCCAGCGTCGAACCAGCCGCGAGGCCGAGAAGAGTGTTCGAGGCCGGTGCACGGTAGGCGCCTCCCACCAGGGTCACTTCAAAGTTGAAGCCGGCGCGATACAACTTGGCGGCATTGTTCTGCAGGCGGATCCATGCCCCAGAACCGGCGATCTCGTTGTCAGCGGGGTTGGTGTTCAGAAGCGTGTTGATCACGAAGTCACCCGTGAAGGCACCCCTGTTGCCATACAGTGTCTGGAAAAGGAAGCCCTCTCCATTCGGCCCAAGGAAGGTGGAACCAGTGATGGACTCACCGTCGCCATGACGACCCGTGAAGGCAAAAGTGCCGTCCGCCTTGACGGAGAAGCTCGTGTAACCAAAGCCCTGGGGAACGCTGAGGTTGCCCTCATTGGAATCCCCCTCTTCAAGACCGATGGCCATGTTGTAGTTGCCAAGGTAGCTGTCTGCCTTGGTGTTTTTGCCATCCCAGATGCGGCGCCAGCCCGTGAAGAGAACTTCATCCATGCTGCCAGCGGCAGTGATCCGTCCCTGGCTGATGTAGTTGTTGTCCAGGTCAAACTCCAGCAGCAGAGGAGCCGCATTGGCGCGCCTTACGGTGAGGGCCACCGAGACGGTGGCGGTCAGCGGGTCGGTGCCCGTGACCGTGACGACACCAGCGATCGGCAGTGTCACCGTGCCGAGAATGAGTTTGCCAGAAACCGTGCCTGTCGGGCTGATGATCAGGTTGTCCAGACGACCACCCAGGTTCGCACCAAGAGCGTCCACCGGCTGCACTGGACCGATGTAGGTGCCAGCAATGCCAGCAGGGAAAGCAGCCACGCTCAGCATCGGAAACGGCTGGGGGGTCTCGCTCTTGTTCACCTTGTTGGTGATCGTGACCTTCACAGAAGTCTGCCCGGCCTTGGTCGGAATGCCGCTGATGATGCCCGTCCGGGGATCCAGCTTCAGACCAGCAGGAAGAGGTGCGGCAGCGAAGGTTTCCGCGATGTTGGACTCGTCCGGCTGAAGGTTCTGCGGGATCTGGTAGAAGTAGGCTCCACCCACAATCGCTGGAGGGAAGACGACAGGAGCCAGCGTCGGAGCCTTGTCGTAAACCACAAGTGTGATGTTGCCCGTGGTCTGGGAGGCATTGCCGCTGGTGATGCGGCAGACATACTGATCACTGTCAGCAAGGGTGAGAGCCTTGATCGTCAGCGTCTTCGTGGCAGTGCCGGCATACTTGGGTCCATCCACCAGGGGATTGAGCAGGTCCGAAGCAAGGTACCAAGCATAAGAGAGCTTGCCCGGGCCGGCGGCCACGGCGTTGAGAGAGGCCGCCTTGCCAATCTGCCCGGCCACTTTCACCGGCGTCTGATCCACGATGACCACAGCGGCGGCGGCGCTGACGCTGCCCGTGCCTGCGCCAGGAGCATTGCTCACAGACACCGAGTAATTGCCTGCATCGGCCAGGCTGAGAGGACCCTGGTTCAGCGTGGCAGATGTCGCTCCGCCAATGGGAGCGCCCTTGCTCCACTGATACTTCAGGGTGCCTGCGCCCACGGCCTGCACCGCCAGGTTCAAGGCACCACCCGTGGGGAGCACTGCGGGAGCAGGAGGCACGAGGATCGTAGGGCGAGCTGTCACCACGTTCAGGAAGATGTCACTGCTGTCCTCAGCGCCAGCGGTGTTGGAGACAAGGCAGTCATAGTTGCCGCGGCCCGCAAGGCCCACGGAGGCGATGGTGTAGCTGGTGCCGGTGGCTCCTGGGATGGCCACGCCATCACGACGCCACTGGTAGGCCAGAGGGGCTGTGCCTTCGACCACGGACACATTGAAGGTCACCCGGGTGCCGACCAGGAACTGCGTGGCCGCAGGAGTCGTGGTGATGGCAACGCCGCTGACGGGGATCAAAGCACCGCCCGTGGTGTGGGAGCTGGCTGAACCACCGATGTTGCTGCCGTTCGCCAGCGCACCCAGGTGGGCGACGAGTTCAGGAGCACCGGAGTCCGGGCTGACAAAGGTGTCGAGAACCAGTGCCGTAGGTTCAACCCAGCGCTGATTGGTCGTGAAGATGGCCTGCTGGGTGGCCACAGCTGGATTCACGTTGTTCAGAACCCATATACAGACCTTTTCCCCGGCGATGTCCGTGGAGGTGCTGGCGCTGTCATAGTAGGAGCGTCCTTCGTAACTGGCGGTGTGGTCGTAGGTGGCCGCGATGTCAAAGAAGCCGTTCAAAGTGGCCGCAGTGATGGGGCCGCTCTGGCTGTACACCTGGGTGAAGGCGGCATCCAAGGCTGCGTAGTCTTCGGAGTTCGCCGCAAAATCAAAGTCCGCAGGAAAGACACCAAAACGGATGGTCCCCTGGCTGACAGCGTTCGTGCCGCCAAGCAGCGTGAGACCGTTCGCGAGGTTGCTCGAGTAGAGATTTGCCGCCTGACTGCCTCCCAGGGAGGACAGCATCAACAGCGCTGTGAGTGCAAATTTTTTCATGGGTGGAAATCGAATGGGTGAAGGGTGTGGAAGGAGAGTCTCTTCATTCGGCGAAGGGCTCTGCGAGCGTCAGCGCTGCCGTGCCTGTCTGATCCTTGAGCAGAAGCGCCTTGCCCGGATGGATGGGCACTGCGCCTTGGTCCGTCGCTCCATCACCCAGCGCACGCCAGCCGCTGCCACCTGCTCCGCCCGTCTTGTAGTAGTAGCCGGTCAGCGCCCCGTTCTCCTCAAGATAGAGGACGTCCGCCGTGCCAGGCCCCGTTCCACCATCGAGAGTGGACTGGAGTCCGCTGCCCGCCAGAGTCGTGCCGACCAGGAAGGGGTTGTTCACGATGGAGAAGCCCTGGCCACCGAGCTTGGCGACCTGGCGGCCTGGCAGCATTTCACCGGAGAAACGCACAAAGATCTCCGGCGTGCCCGTGCTGCGGCGCACCACCATCACACCGGCAGTCGGCTGGATCACGGTATCGTTCTGATCTGCTCCGGAAGGATCACTCACCAGCCTCCACTTGGCCGCCGTGCTGTTGTAGAAGTAGCCGACGAGGCTGCCTTCGTTGGTGAGATACACGATGTCCGCCGTGTCAGGCGTGGCGGCAGCGTTCAGGCCCAGGTTGTTGGTCTGGCCAAAAATGCCCGCCAGAGTGCTCAACTGATAAATCACGAACTCATCACCCACATTGGGGGAGGCTCCGAGAGAGGCTGTGACGGTCTCTCCTGCCGAGGCAGTGATCGCTGCGCTCAGCCCATAAGCATTGGTGCTCCCAGCCTGCTGGTTCACCCGGCTGGTGATCTTGATGGCCTTGGCACCGGCAGGGAGAGCGGCGATCGAAGGACTGGCGGTAAGCGTCAGGTCATTGCCGGACACGGCGGACACGGTGCCGGAGCTGATAATCTTCACGTTGGAAAGTCCCAGCAGGGTGGTCTTGCCACGGAGCAGCTTCTGCGTCAGCACACCAGTGGTGCGGCTGACCGGCAGCATGGTGTCCTGCGCACGTGAAGACGCGCTGGTGGTCAGGGCGAGCATGGCCAGCCATGCGAGCTTGGATTGGGGTTTCAGAATCATGGTGTTTGGGGAATCGACGTCAAAGCGCACCTCTGCCGGTGCATCACCGTCGATAAGAACCCACTCACCGCCTCCTGCCAAAACCTCACGGGCAACACTTTCGTCACCCAACCAACGACGCGTTATGTGACATGTGAGGGCAGCTGCATCTTCATGGAAACATTTTTGTCACACTGAAGACCGGCATGGCTCTCCCTTGTCACAAAAAAGGGCTGCCCGCAGGCAGCCCTTGGAAGGTTTGAAGTGCTGAAGATGGATCAGTCATCCGCAGCCAGGGCATCCATCAGGTATTTGGCAGGCTGGAAGTGCTCGATGAGGACTTCTTTTTGAGCTCCACGGGTCATCCGCACCTGCTTGATGTCAAAGTTGGGCGTTTTGTGCGGAGCAAACAGGATGTCATCATGCGTGGCGTTCTGACGACGCTTGAACTGATCGGGCGTGATGTGGCCGCCCAGATGGTCATCGCGACCCGTGGCAAGGTGACAGGTGCCGAGGACCTTCTCATCCTGGATGTCAGAACCTGAAACAGGAAGCACCTGGGTGCCAAAGCCAAGCTCGCCAAGAACTCCGGTCATAGGATCATCGAGCAGGCGGGCATTGTGAGCATCGATGGTGGCCTGCTTGCCGGCAATGAGCTCGCTCTTGATGATCCGTCCCTCTGTGACGGTGAGCTTGCCGAGGGTGCCATCCTCATACTTCATGGGGAAATGGCCTTCGGCACTGACCGGCACGAAGTACACCTCGCCAGCTGGCAGATTCGCCACATCGGGTGTCGTGCCACGGCAGAGACCATGAGACTTTTGAGCCTCCTGGCCACCAAGCTCAAGGCGCGCCGTGAGCACGGAGCCATCCTCAAGGCCGAAGTCAATCTCGACAGAGTCAGCGCGGGTCATGGCCAGACGAAGCTTTTCGGCATCGCGGCTGACCTCCTCATAATCCACGGCCAGGCCGCTGTTGAGGATGACTTCATTGAGGCCGTGAAGCGTGGCTCCGCGGAAGCCGTACTGCTTGGCAAAAGCCGTCAGAGGAGCGGTGGCCGAGAAGGTGGTGATGGCGAGGATGATGTCGTACTGAGGATAGATGTCCTTTTCGAGGCTGAGCAGGTTGCCGCTCATGTCCACGCACTCATCGGGAAGGTCGAGATTGCTGCCGCCGGTCTGAACGTAGGCAAACATTTCTCCTCCTTTGAGGGCCAGTTCATCCATCACGCCTTCATGCAGGCGTTTGTAAAAGTATTCGTGCGCACGACGCTGGATGGCGCGGGCGGGATTTTGCAGGAAGGCCATGTCCCTGGCTTCGCTCAGGTCAGGCAGGTCGATGAGGATGCAGATCTTGCAGCCGAAGGTTGGCTGAAAGACGGTGTGAAGCAGGCGGTAGAGGTCGAATTTGGGGAACTGCCGGTTGTCAGCAGCCGATTGAACGGTGGTCATGGAGGCGGTCATCATAGGCGGTAGGGATCGGTTTTGGGTAGCGGCAATTACGGGGGCGCAGGAATTTCTGGCCGCGCTTTTCTTTCGTGAATTTTAAGGCATCCAAGAACGGTTCCCCGCCATGAAATCCAAAAGCGCTGCGAAAACCGTCCTCATCACTGGCTGCACACGAGGCCTGGGCCTTGCCATGGTGCCGGAGTTTGTCAGCCGCGGCTGGAAGGTGGCAGGCTGCGGACGAAATGCTGACACCGTTGAGGAATTGCAGCGGACATGGGGCGAAGAGCACCTTTTCCGGACCTGCGATGTGCGTGACGAAAAGCAGGTGAAGACATTCTGCGAAGCCGTCGTGAAAGGGTCCGGCGCACCTGACCTGGTCCTGAACAACGCTGCAATCGTCAACCGCAACGCTCCTGTATGGGTAGTTCCAGGCGAGGAGTTCGACCAAGTCATCGACATCAATGTCAAAGGCACCGCTCATGTCATGCGCCACATCATGCCGGTGATGTTGAAGCGTGGCAGCGGCGTGATCGTGAACTTCTCCTCCGGATGGGGACGCTGCACGGCCCCCGAAGTCGCGCCTTACTGCGCCAGCAAGCATGCGATTGAAGGCCTTTCGCAGGCTGCCGCGCAGGAGACAGGAGGCAGGGTGGCTGTGATTCCCCTGAACCCTGGCATCATCGACACCGAGATGCTGCGCAGCTGCTTTGGCGAAGGTGCGGCTGGCTTTCCTGATGCCCGTGAATGGGCACGAAAAGCCGTGCCCTACCTGATCTCCCTGCAGCCGCGTGACAACGGCCGCCCGCTCACTGTTCCTGGGGCTGATTGATACAAAAGCAGCCAAGGATTCTCCTTCAGGGATGTCACCGCAGCTCGTGCCGGATCTGGCACGAATCATGCATTTGCAGAAATCCCCCCATCTGTTGAGCTGCTGGTGTCGAGAACCGTGACCTTGGTCCTTTTGGACGAAGGTCTCGGCACAGGCAGACGACCACTCGACGGACATCGACTCCCCCCATCATGTCCTCGAAACGCCTTCAGGCGCATTGCCGCGCCTTTGTCCGATCCATTGCCATTTCCTTCTGCCTCGCCACCGCGCCTGCTGATTCTCAGACCTTGATCTGGGACGCCAATGCCGGGACTGCGGGCCAGCCCAACGGCTCCGGACAGTGGCTGGGAACGAACCAATGGTGGGATGGCAGCAGCAACACCGGGTGGAACAACAGCGGCAGCGCAATCGCCCAGATGGGTGCCACCGGCTCCACCTTGGTGAGTCCCAACACGGTCACCATCACCAGCGGCACCGTGAATGCCGCCGGGATCAACTTCATGGGCTTCTCAACCTCACCAGGCACGGGACAGCAATACACCATCGCAGGGTCCTCAGGCATTTTGAACCTGGGCACGGGAGGCGTGATCCAGACAGCCGACCTGAGCAGCACGGGCAGCAATTTCATCACCTTTCAAAGCACGCTCCAGGTCTCAGGAAACGGCCTCACGATCCAGAAATCGGGCGGCACGGCGCAGCAGTTCATGCGTTTTGACATGCTCTCCAACCCAAACCTCACCGGAACGCTGACGATCAAGGGCAACAATGGAGGCGTTTTTTTCCGCAGTGGTGCTCCCGGCACCTTCGGAGCCGTTTCCAGCGTGGTCGTCGAGGCAGACAGCTGCTTCTCGGTGGTGGGTGCAGGCACCTACGCCATGCCTATGAGCATTGCCGGCACAGGTGGGAACGGCCAGTATGGAGCCATTCGTGTGGACACCACCGGCATCACGCTCAGCGGGGACATCACCCTGACTGCGGACTCAGGCATTCAAACCAACACAGGTGGGATCACTGGCACGGTGATTTCCGGAGTGATCAGCGGCGGTTTTGGCTTCACCCGATTTGCCACCGGCTCGGGAGCAGGCACCCTGGCCTTCCAGAACGCCAGCACCTACTCCGGCATGACGACGCTGGGCCGCAGTGGGACGTTTGCAGGCGGCGTGACCATTCTCGATTTTTCCGCCGCCAGCGCACCAGCGGAAGACATCCTTTACCATGAAGTCATCACACCCGGCGCCTTGAACCTGATCGGCGGGAACAATTCCGCCACGGTGCTCAGTCTCATCGGCAAGGCAGGCACCGTAAACCAACAACGCTTCGGCAATGTGACGCTCAACACAGCTTCAACAGGCGCTGGAGGCACCGCGGTGATCAGCCTGTCTTCAGGCTCAGGGGGACAGATGAACCTGAGCCTCGGCAGCATCACCCGCAGCAGTTCAGCCGCCTCCCTGGCCTTCCAGGCACCAGCGAACGGCAGCATCACCACCACGCAGGCCGACGGTTTCCTCGGCCCTTGGGCCACCTATCGCCAGGCCTCTGGAGACATGCGCTGGGCACAGGTGACTTCAGGGGTCATCGGCGCGTTCAGCTCAGACCTGCTTCATGAGACCGGCCAGACCATCTCGGCCAACACGGGTTACAGTTCAGCAAGCCATCTGGAGGTATCTGGATCTTCAACGGGGGCGGTGACTCTGGCCTCCGGCACCACGCAACTGGCGAGCCTGACCTTGAGTGACTCCTGCTCGGAGCGTGTGATTGACCTCGGGGGACAGACTTTGCGCCTGGGTTCCTCTGAAGTGACCTCCACAGGAGGCGTACTGATGACCTCGAACAGCCGGAACGTCACCCTGGGCGTGGCTGGAAGTGCCGGGGTCCTGACCGCAGGCAGCACCACGGCGGGCAGTGCAGGGCAGCTTTTCCTCACCAATGCTTCCAATGGCATCCTGACGGTGAACTCAGCCATCGCGAACAATGGTT
>CALDGV010000290.1 GCA_937941745.1 uncultured Prosthecobacter sp.
GATGACCTGCGGCTCCTCCTTGCCGCCGTCGATCTTGGTGACGTGGCTGGTGTATTTCTTCGCCTTCATCGTGCCGGGGTGCAGCTCGCGCTGGAAGTCGTTCAGGCGGATGGCGAAGGGCAGCTTCCACTTCATGCGGCTGAGGGCCAGGGTGTAGCTGACGTCGCCGGTCTTGACGGTGAAGGGCTCGAACTCGCGCTCCCAGAGGATGCCGCGCTGCTCGGTGCCGTCCTTGAGCTTCACGCTGACCTCGACGGCGGCGGTGTTGGCCTCGTCCTCCTTGGCGTTGGCCACGGTCTGGATGCGGTAGCCGTCGATGGCGGTCTTGTCGCCCTCCTCGGCCTGGACAATGCTGGCATTGCGGCGGTAGCCGGTGACCTGGAACTCGAAGGGCAGATCCTTGGCGAAGAAGGTGCGCGCGCGGCCGGGCTCAAGGTCGGCGAAGTGCTTCATGGGAATGACCATGGCCGTGGCCTCGCCCTTGCCGTCAGCGGTCCATTTGCGCACCTCGATGATGCGCTCGTGGTAGCTCTGATACTGGTCGCTGGTCTGGCCCTCGAAGAGGGGCATGGCGCCCTCGGTCTTGTAGAGGAAGCTGACGAAGCCGGCCGCCAGCATGAACATGATGGCGACGTGGGAGATGAGCACGCCGAAGGTGCGCCAGCCCTTGCGGATGCGGATGACGGCGCCGCAGAGCATGTTGATGAAGAGCAGCACCATCAGCAGCGCGCCGCCGGGCAGTGGGATGGGCACGAGCATGCCCCAGAGGTTCCAGTCATGGATGAGGACCCAGGACTCGAAATACTTCGCCTGGCTGTCGAGGAGGCCGATGTCCTTCTGCGAGAGGGTGCCGAAGTAGGTGATGATGAGCAGGAAGCTCAGGACGACGATGGCCAGCCCGTAGGAGGACAGGAGGTCGAAGAGCTTGCCGGGGAGGCTTTTGGAAGGGGCGGACATGGGGGGAAGGCAGAAAGGTTACTGGCCCTGCGGCATGCGCAGGCGGAGGGAGGTGACGAACTGGTCGAAGGCCTGGGTGTTGGCCTCAACGAGGGCCTTGGGACCCACCATCTTCACAAACAGGCCCGCCTCGCCCATGGCGGCGACGATGCCGAGCATTCTGTGGTCGGCCTTGGACTCGGTGGCACCGACGCTGGTGTAGGCTCCATCAATGCTGACGTAGGTGCCCTGGATGCCCATGAGGGTCTTCTTGGGCATCTTGGCCAGCTCCTCCTCGGTGATCTCGGGCTGGCCCATCTGCTTGCGCCAGCGGTTCACGTTTGCCAGCACGCCACCGCCGCCGCCAGGCAGCAGGGAGAGATAGCATTCCCCTTCCCGGTTCGGACCGAAGGCGAGGTTCACCGGCCGCATCTGGCTGCGCTCCGCCTGCACCCAGCCTGCCGGGGTCTCCCAGATGAGCTTTTCATCGCCGAAACGCTCCTGCGGGTAGGCACCGACCTTGGGCTTGGCCTCATACTCCGAGATCTCGCGGGTGCGGGTGATCTCCATGCGCTGGGAGACGCGCTCACAGGAGCTCAGCAGCGCCGCCAGGAGCAGCGATTTTGCCGCCAGGAAGGCGACGGTAGGAAGAGATTTCATCGGGGGGAAACGCATGAGGGGCGGGAGGATTAGCAGCATCCGCCGTGAACGCCACGAAGATACGCGCGGGCACGGACGGCGGAAGCTCTGCCTGGCTCAAAAACAGGGGCGGGTTGGAAGCCCGCCCTTGTCGTGAGAGGATGGCACTGGAGTGCCGGTCAGGAGTTCTTGTGGTCTGTGTGGCAGGCCTTGCAGTTCACGGCCTTCTTGAAGGCCTCAATGCCGGTGGCGTCCTTGGCCTGGATCTTCTTCACCGAAGCGATGAGGGCCTGGCACTTGCTCACCCAGGCAGCCTTGTCGCCCTTCGGCGGGGTGGCGGCGCAGATGTCCTGGCAGATCTTCAGCATCTGGGCCAGCTCGGCATCCGTGGCCTTGCCTCCAGAGACCTTTTTGCAGAGGGCGTCGTCAGGCTTGAAGGACTGCTTCATGGCCGTCTTGATGACCTCGCTGCCGCCTGCGGCGGGCTTGGCTGCCGGAGCTGTCTTGGGATCAGCCTTCTTGGGCTCCTCCTTCTTCGCCGGAGCCGGGGGTGCCGGAGGCGCTGGCGGGGGGGCGGTGAGGGCGGCGATCTCCGCCTCGCTGAGGCCGACATTGACCTTCAAGCCAGGAAGCTTGCCTTCGAGCGCGGTGGCTCCGGCCTTGGTCACGCCAGTCTGCCAGGCGAAGAGCTTCTTCAGACCCTTGGCTCCGGCCAGCTTGGCGATGCCGCCATCGGTGGTCTTGGTGCCGTAGAGGTTGAGGTATTCGAGCTTCTGAAGCCCGGCGAGCTTGTCGAGCACGGCATCACCGACCTTGGTATTTTCCAGATGGAGACGCTCCAGGTTGGTCATCTTGGCCAGAGTGGCGGCACCGGCGTCAGTGATCTGGCTGCGGGCAAGGTCCACCCAGACCACATGAGCCGCGATGGGCTCCAGGAGGGCCAGTTCCTTGTCGCCAAACTTGTCGGCGGCATTGATCACGCTGAGGCGGAGCTGCTCGGTGTCCTGAGCCAGGGGCATGAGGCTGGCGTTCAGGGCGGTCATCTTGGTGGTCACTTCAGCGACGAGCTTCTTCTCGGCATCCGAGAGCGGCTTGGGCTTTTCTTTTTCAACCTTGGCGACCGGAGCAGCCTTGGGCAGGCCTTTGGCCAAAAGAGCGGCGAGAGCGCCTTCGACTTCCGGCGTGGGCTTGGCAGCTGCGATGGTGTCCTTGTCCGAAGCACCGCTGTCGATCCACCACTTCAGGAGGGCAATCTCCTCCTTGGTCAGCTGCGGTTCATCGCTGGGCGCCATGTGCTCATCATCGTCCTCAGGCAGGAGCACGCGGACCATCATCAGGCTCTCCTTGCTGTTCTTCGGGATGACAGTGTTGTCGCCCTCGCTGCCGCCCTTCATGATGGCGGCGTAGTCGTGAAGCTGAAGCTTGCCCTTCTTCTTCTCCTCACCGTGGCAGCTCACGCACTTGGCCTGCATGATCGGGGCGATGACAGCCTGATACACCACCGCCTTGGCAGCGATGGCGGGATCGAGCTTGGCACCTGCCGCAGGTGCGGCGGCGGGCGCAGCGGACGGTTTGGCAGCCGCAGCAGGCTTGGCAGCAGGGGCGGCAGCCGCCGGAGCGGGAGCAGCCGCAGCCACCACGGCCACTGGCTTGGCATCGTCCTCAGCGGTCCAGCCGTTGTTGATGTGGGCCTTGGGCAGCTTGGCCCGCAGGGCTGTGACGCCAGCCTTGGTCACACCGCTCTGCCAGAGGTAGAGGGCATGCAGCTTGGCCAGCCCGGCCAGCTTTGGCAGGCCGGCATCGGTGACTTTCGTGCCGTAAAGATTGAGGTATTCCAGCGCCGCGAGACCCTTGAGGTGATCCAGCCCGGCATCCGAGATCCCGGTGTTCTCCAGATGCAGCTCCGTGAGGTTCTTCATCGCGGCGATCTTGGCCAGGCCTGCATCGGTGACCTTCGTGCGGGCGAGGTCAAGCGAGCTGATCTTGTCGGCGACCGGTGCCAGGGCATCCAGCCCGGCATCCGTGAAGTCCTTGGCCACATTCAGCGCGGTGAACCGGTAGGTTTTGCCATCCGCAGCGATGGGCATGATGGAGGCGCCGGAGGCATTGATCTTGTCGAGTGCGGCTTTGAGGGCCGGATCAGCGGCGGGCTGGGCGACGGCGTGCAGGCTCAGGGCGAGGAGGGCCGGAAGCAGCAGGGTTTTCTTCATGGGGTGGTGGGGGCTTTCTAGTCGTGAAATGGCGGAATCGTCGGCGGAGGGAAACGCACTGGAAATGGCTTCCCTTACCCAGGCGCGACAGGATCAAAGTTTGACAGCTTCTTTCGCTTCGGGCGGAAACTGGGCTTCGGAGACCTTCTGCGTGGCGCTGGCACCGGCCTGAATCCAGTAACGGAGGGCGGCCAGTTCAGCCGGCGTGAGCTGTTCCTTGCCGTCAGGCGGCATGTGCTCGTCATCATCCAGTGGCAGCAGGATGCGCTGGATGGTCAGGCTGTCATCCGGCTTGCCGGCCACGATGTTGCTGCCGTTTTCTCCGCCCTTCATGGTGACTTCGTAGTTGTCCAGGCGAAGGTCACCCTTCGACTTCTCCTCATTGTGGCACTTGTTGCACTTGGCCTCGAAGATCGGCAGGATCACATGCTGGAAAACCAGCTTCTCATTGCCTGCTGGCGTGGCCGCAGGAGCCGGGGGAACTGGAGTGGGCGCAGGAACAGGTGCTGCCGGGGTTGTCGCTGCCATGGCAGGCGCCGGGACTGCCGGAGTGGCAGGTGCCTGGGGTGCTGGAACTGGCGCAGGCGCTGGGGCAGGCGCAGCCGGTGCCTTGGGCTTCTCCACGAGGCTGAGCATCCACTTCTCCATGCCCACCATCTGGCTCTTGATAGGTTCAGGAGCATGCTCGGTGAGGAATTTGGAACCATGGCTCATGTTTCCACCAAAGTGCGCCCCCAAGCCCATGAGGCCGAAGCTGCCGAAAAACACCGCGCGGTAGGCATGCATGAGTTCACGGTTTTCATGGCTCATGGAAAAGATGCGGATGACCAGCGCCAGCAGCACGCCCGCCGTGCCCACCAGGGCCAGGGTCTGGTGCAGCGTGAAGTTGCCCCCCTCGTAGCCGCCTTCCCTGGAAAGCATGATGCCTGCCAGCACGGCCAGCACGGAGCCAGCAGAGCCGATCCACAGCGTCAGCAGGGCCGCAGAGCCCAGGCGGGACTCTCCACGGCGCGTCAGGCAGACAAGTTCCATGAAGCAAAGCACGATCAGCGCCCCCACAGGCAGGTGCAGCAGGATCGGGTGAAAGCGCCCCACAAACAGCACATTGCTGGACGCTTCCGTCGTGGGATCCTCATAAAGAGGTGGGAAAACCAGCAGCCCCACGACAAAACCTACAATCAAAAGCAGCGAGGTCACCCAGGCCAGGGTGTAGGACTTGGGTTCATCTGAGTCAGAAGAATAGGCGGACATGATCGGGATCGGGGTTTGGATCGGTCAGGGTTACCAACGCCCATCTGCAAGGCAATCCATCAACGGAAACCATGTCGGATCGTGCGAAGATGATGTCGGTTTTTGTGTCTGGCACAGGCCTGCCATTTTTTCCAGACCACAAAAAACCCCGCGCCTTTTCAGGCGCGGGGCGTCACTCTTCAAATCAAGTCCGCATCCAGCCGGACCGAGCGGGCTCAAAAGTTGATCTGAGCCTGAATGCCGATGTAGTCCGCATTCACATCCTTGTAGTGATCGGCTGCCGTGACCTTGTCGCTGCTGGTCGTGTTGGTGCGGCTGCCGTGGGTGTACATGAGGGTCAGCTCAAGCTCGGGATAAGGAATGTAGCGAAGGCCGACGCCGATTTCGTCCACGCTGTTGTTCGGAGCATTGGTGGCGAATTTGCGCCCGCCATCATAATGCTGCCAGCGCACGAAGGGGATGAGCTCCTGCTGGTTCTGGAAAATGTGACGGTAGCTGGCCTGAATGTAGCCGCCGGAAAGCGAGCCCGACGTGATGGTTTTCATGTCCTCGCTGAGCACCGGTCCATTGCCCCAGTTCCATTCAGCCTCCACGCCAAAGGGTTGCGGATAAAGGATGGCCGAGATGCCGACACGCTGGTCGCGGACGCCTTTGGCAGCCACGGTGGGAGCCGCCGCATCACTGAATTTCTGGGTGCTGGGCAGGAACTTGCCAGTGTAGCCCTGCAAACCGAGCTCCAGGAACTGGCCGTTGGGGAATTCAAAGGGATAAGTCACGCGGGCGAGGTAATGAGGCTGCCCGTTGTTGTCACCACGGTTCAGGCCGTTGCCGGAATACGCACCCAAAGCCACGAGACCATAGTCACCGGAACCGCGCAGACCCATTTTGACGAGATCCTTGAAGCGATTGCGAATCTCGTAAGGTGCCCACATCAGATAGGCACCGATGTCACGCTCACCTTCGACAGCAGAGTTGATGGCATCCGGACGCTCCAGGGCCAGACGGTTCTGGGAGGACTGCATGTTGACCCAGCCATAGGGGACTTTGGACTGCCCCAGACGCACACGCCACTCACGACCTGAATCCAGGGAGATGTCCGCATAGTAGTCACGAGCCTGAAGCGCGTTGGTGCCGCTCAGGTTCCCAAAGTAATCCGCCTGGAGATACATGTAGAGCTGGTTGGTCACATCACCGCTGAACACCATGCGGCCGCGGCGAAGACCAAAGGTCTGCAAATCGTTGGCCAGGGCATCATTCGGCACGTTCAGGGTGCCGCCTTCCTCGTCCAGCACGCCATGGTATCGGAACTGAGCGTAGCCGCGCAGTTTCATGCGCTCATACCATTTGTCGGCCAGCAAGTCGTCCAGCTCAGCCTTGTTGAGGGTGGAAGGTGAGGTGTTGTCCGTGATGCGGGAGAGCTCCTCCACCTGGCCTTTGGTGCCCATGAGGATGTCCTCCAGCTTCTCCACTTTCCCAGCGAGGCCAGTTTCAGGCTTCGTGTTGGCCGCAATCTGCTCCACCTTCGTCTTGGTGCCGTTGAGGGTGGATTCAAGCTGCTTGATCCTGGCTTCCTGAGCCGCAAGCCGGGCCTCCAGGGCGGCATTGCCACCTGAAGTGGTGGCAACGGCGGAACCCGTCGCCGGGGAAGCTGGTGATGCCGGTGCAGGAGAGGGCGAAACAGCCGCCTTGGAGGCAGCCGCGGCCTCATCCGCCTTCATGGCGGCCACCAGCATGTCATGCTCGGCCTGCGTGATGCTGCCCTTGGCCTTCAAGATACCGAAGAGCTGCTCCATCGCCTGACTGGCGAGCAGCGGTGAGGATGGAACGAGCGCCACCGAGGCGGCGGTGAAGAGGCTGAGAAGCCTCCAGCGCAATCGAAGAGGATGAATGCGGAGCATGGGATGTGAGGGAGCTGGATCGTTTTTACACTGAGTCCGCCCATGAAGG
>CALDGV010000291.1 GCA_937941745.1 uncultured Prosthecobacter sp.
GGAATGGCGATGTAGGACGGCAGGTTTTCGTTTTCGGTGCCGAGCGCGTAGTTCACCCACGCGCCTGCGGACGGAAATCCCTCCAACGTTTGTCCGGTGGACATGAAGGTCTCGCCGGGACCATGCGTGTTTGTCTTCGAGGTCATGCCGTGGAAGAAAAAGAAGTCGTCCACGCAGCCGCCGAGCTTCGGCAGCAAATCGGAGGTCATCTTACCGGACTGGCAGCGTGGTTGGAAGTCGCGCAGCGGCTTGATGAGATTGCCTTGCTCGCCTTGGAAAGTCACGACGTTGCCACCGGGCATGGGCTGGTCGTGGTATTTAAAGAGAGCGGGCTTGTAGTCGAAGGTATCGACATGGCTCAATGCACCGCTGCAAAAGACCATGACGACGCGCTTCGCCTTTGGCGCAAAGTGTGGCTTTCGAGCCGCGAACGGACGCGCGGGGTCGATGAGGGGCCGAATAGGACCTGATGCGGCCAAGAGTTGATCTCGCGAAAGCAGATCGAGGAACGCGATGCTGCTGAGACCATGAACGGTCTGCTGGAGGAAGGTGCGGCGGTTGAGAAGGGCGTTCATTCGAGGAAGAGAAACTCGTTCGAGTTGAGGAGGGCGCGGCACAGGGCAGGGAGACCTTCTTGCTTCACGAAAGCTTCGGCGGTGGTGAGTTCGTCCTTTGTGGGCTGGCGTTGATAGACGAGTTGATAGGCCTTCGCGGGGGCTTGGGCTTTGGCGGCGAGTTGAGCGGCCTGATCGAGGACGAACTGGCTGTTGTAGAGATTCAGCGCTTGTAGGGGCGTGGTGCTGCGAGGGCGGCTGGGGCAAACCTGGCCGCCATCGGGCGCGTCGAAGGCGGCGAAGATGGCGTCGGGCTCCATGCGGAGTTTGAGCGCGTAGATCATGCGGCGGTAGTCTTCGCGCTCGAAGTCGCCGGTTTCGGCGATCCAGTTGCGGGCGTAGTTCGCGTTCGGTTCGTAAAGCAGGAAGCCGGGACCACCAGGCGTGAGATCAAGGCTGCCGGTGACGGCGAGGATGCTGTCGCGGATGATTTCGGCGTCGAGACGACGAGGGGAGAAGCGCCAGAGCAGCGTGTTGGTCGCGTCTTTAGATAGGACAGATGGGTCTGATGGGACGGATGAGGATTGCTGGAAGGTGCGGGAGGTGAGGATGAGCCTCTGGATGTGCTTCACGCTCCAGCCGCTGCGGATGAACTCGCTGGCGAGCCAGTCGAGGAGCTCGGGGTGGGTGGGTTTGAAGCCCATGTGGCCGAAGTCGCTCGGCGTGGCGACGAGACCGGTGCCGAAGATGTAATGCCAGATGCGGTTCACCATGACGCGGGCGGGCAGCGGATTGCGTGGATCGGTGAGCCATTTGGCGAAGGCGATGCGTCGCTGTTGCTCGGGCGCATCAGGCGCGAGTTTGAAGCTGCCGAGCGTGTCTTTGAACAAGGCGAGACCCTCCGGCGCGACGATCTCGCGCGGGCTCATGTGATCGCCGCGATGCAGGCGATGCGTGGGCTCGGGTTGCGTGAAGGTACCCGCGTAGGCCATGGGTGGCTCGGCGATGCTTTGCAGCGCTTTCTCGAGCGCGGCGATGCGGTTCAAGAGGTCGGCGGGAGCAGATGTGGCCGATGGGATAGCCTTCACGCGTTTGCCAAACTTGGCGCTGAGTCGGTCCGCATGGCTGGCGACGGTTTTCCAGGTTTTGGCGTCGTCGGAAACCTCGATGCGATATGCGGTGGCGAGGCGGTCTTCATAAACTTTGCCGCTGGTGCTCCGATCGCGGCTCCAGACGACGCGATTGATTTCATGCGGTTGATCAAAATCGAACTGCACCCAGCCTTTCGGTTCTTTGACGATCCAACTGCGGCTGTTGCCGTATTTGCCGTCGTTGATGTGAGCGAGCTTGTGGATCGCGGAAGGGCCGAAATCGCCGCTGGAGGTCGTTTTGGCCTTCAACGCGATGTTTTGGCCGTTGGGGCCGAAAATCTCGAGTTCATCGATGCAGGCGTTGTTGCTGTAACTGTCCTCAATGACGAAGCGCAGGTGTTTGGCAGTCGTGGGAGTGAAAAGATCGGTGTTGGCGGTGTGCGATACGGGTGTGCGTATGTGGAGCTTGGTTGATGGCGAGGGCAGTTCTTCGAGAAGGAGAATATCTGCGGCCATCGGGGCGCGTGTCGTGCCCATGCGGAGGAGGATGCGGCTGTTTTCGGTGAGTTTGTGCTCGCCGAGGCTCTTGAAGCCGCTCCAGCGTTTTTTGCCGGCGATGGCGGGCTTGCCATCGGCGAACTGGCGTTGGTTGATGGTGCCGATTTCGGTCTGCTGGCCGTTGGTTTCGAGAATGAAGCGAGCGTCCGGCGCATGCGTGGTCCACACGCCCCAGCTCACCCAGATGCGATGCCTGCCGCTGCGTTTCGGTGTCCACGCGACGCAATCGGTGCCTGGCTCTTCAACGAAGTAGCGATAGCTTTCGCCGATGTTCGGGAAGCGGTTCGCATCGCCGGGATCGTTCAGCTCGCCCTGCGCGGTGCCGGGGTCGTATTCGGTGGGTTTGATGCCTTTGGGGGTCTTCAAAAACACCGCGTCTTCCTCGCCGAGCGTCACACGACGGCCCAGCACGGCCTTCGGTTGATACGCGGCGAGCTTGGTGGTGAGCGGCGCGAGCTTTTGGCGCAGTTCAGCGGCTTTTTTCTCCTGCGCGGCGAACTCCGGTGACTTGATCGGGCGCTCGCCGTGTTGCACGCCAGAGAAGACGGACTGCATGGCGTAGAAGTCGGTCTGTGGGATGGGATCGAACTTGTGGTTGTGGCATTTGGCGCAACCCATCGTGGTGGCGAGGAAGGCAGTGCCGGTGGTGTTGACCATGTCGGAGAGCTCGTCGGCACGCTGCATAAGTTGCAAATTTTTGTCCTGGCCCTTCACGCGATCCCACGGCCCGCCGACGATGAAGCTCGTGGCCACATCCGCGCCACAGGTATCGCCCGCGATCTGCTCGAACATGAAGCGGTCGTAGCGTTTGTCGGTGTTGAAGGCGTCGATGACGTAATCGCGGTAGCGCCAGGCATTCGGACGCTCGTGGTTGGTTTCAAAGCCGTTCGAGTCGGCGAAGCGGACGACATCCAGCCAGTGGCGGGCCCATTTTTCGCCGTAGTGGCGGGAGGCGAGGAGCTGATCGACCAGGGACTCAAACGACGAAAAGGACTGAAGGGACTCAAAGGACGGTGGCAGGCCGGTGATGACGAAATGAGCGCGGCGGATGAGTGTGCGTGCATCGGCGCGAGGAGACATCGAGAGGCCTTTTTCGCGGAGCTTGGCTTCGATGAAGGTGTCAATGGTGGCCTTGGGATCGTGAGGACGCAGCGGCTGATACGCCCAATGTGTGAGGCGCGGGTCTTGCGCGGCAGCTTTGTCGTCGGCGTTTTCGGGCCAGACGGCACCAGAGTCGATCCAGGCTTTGATTTTCGAGATTTGATCGGCGGTGAGTGGTTCGCCTTTCGGGGGCATGCGTTCGTCGCCTGTGGCGGTGATGCGTTGGAAGAGCGGTGAGGCGCTCGATTTGGCAGGAACGACGGACGCGCCGCTTTCACCGCCTTTGAAGGCGTGGGTCTTGGCGTCGAGGCGGAGGTCGGCTTTCTGCTTTTCAGGGCCGTGGCATTCAACACAGCGTTCTTTGAGAAGCGGGCGGATGTCTCGATCGAAGTCCTGGGCGAACAGGACCGATGGGACAAACAGGAGTGAGCGTAGGAATCTCATAGGCCGAGGTCGGTGCGGGCGTGCTCAAGGTGGGTGCGCATGGCCTTCGCGGCGGCTGCAGGATCACGGGCCAGGATGGCTTTGAGGATTTTACCATGGTCAAGCACCGCCTGATCCTTGGTCACGAGCTTGTAGCCATGCGAAAGGCTGCTCACGAGAAGATCGGAGAGGGAGCTGATGAGCAGCGCGCCGATTTTGTTTCCAGAAGCTTCTGCAATCAGGCGGTGAAACTCCATGTCGGACTCCACTTGTGCGGAGAAATCGTTGCTGGTGACGAAACGATCGTGGCATTCCTCGAGCTTTTTGAGTTCCACCTTTTTGGCGCGTTCGGCGGCGAGGCGGGCATGCTCAGGTTCCAGTGCCAGGCGAACTTCAGTGAGCTGGACAAGACGTTGTTTTTCATCTGGCACAAGAAGATGCACAGCGCTGCTCAGCGGCCTATGCAGCTTGTCCACCACCTTCATGCCACTGCCCTGGCGGATTTCGAGCAGGCCCTGGAGTTCGAGGCGTTTTGCGGCCTCTCGGACGACACTGCGGCTGACGCCGAGCTGGGCGGAGAGCTCTCTTTCTGTCGGCAGCCAGCCGTCGTCATTCTGCAGATCGCGTCGGGCGATTTCGGACAGGCTCTGGCAGACTTTTTCCACGAGGGAAGGGGGGCGGGCGATGGCGTCGATAAACATGGCAGGTGATCAGGTGGTCAGACCAATTTGTCTGGAATACGAAACCTTTCCGCCGGATTTATCGGTGAATGCATCACCATCCGGACCAGCTTTCGGGGCTGATGTCCTTCGAGGATGAAGATTTGCCGTCGTTATTTGGACTGAAGCACGAGCATCAAGGCATCCAGCCGCAGGCGTGCTCCTCCGATTGCCTCCTCCAGTTCAGCAATCTGGGTGCGCAGCGCCTCAATTTCCTCAGGCCGCACGTGATCGTTGATCTGTCGCAGGTCCTCCAGACGGGAGATTTCGGCCTCGATCTGCGCCTTCATGGACGTCGTGGCCTCGGCAATGATCTTCTTCAACTCTTCCTCGGCGATCTTGCGCGAGGCGTTCAGCATGGCGGGAAAGAGCTTCTTCCTGACGGGCGCTTTCTCCAGCAGCCTGGTAGGATTGCTCTTGTCGAGCTTCGCATGCAGGTAGGCCACATCCTGGCGCAGATCCTTGCTGGCATGATCGACGACGATCCGGATTGGTGCAGGAGCAATGAAACGGTCGGCATGCAGCTTGGCAGGTGCCACGCATTCAATGACGAAGTGAGTCTCGAGGATCAGGCCTTCCGAGCCGGAACCCCGCCAGGCAGCGAAGCTGGAATTGCCCTGCTCTCCTCCGAGCAGAAGGTCAAGAGCACCCCGAACGATCGGGTGATCGATGGTCAGGAAGGAGACATTTTCCCGCGTGATGGCTCGCTGACGGTCGAAAGTGACCGTCAAACCTTCCTCAGGCAGGGCCGGGAAGGCATCGGTGATGAGGTCACCACGCTTGAAGACATAGCTGCGGTTTTCCATCTCCTCGATCTCCAGGCCGAAATGGTCGGCAAGGCGGATGAAGAACTCTTCAAACTCATCATCGGCATCCTGTGCGCGGATGGTCTCGATCACGCTGTCAGCCTGTTCTGGCTTGCAGGAGTTCAGCTCCAGCAGCCTGTCATGGCCTTTTTCCAGCTTCTTCACCACCTTGGCGCGCAAGGCCTGGCTTTCCTTGAGAAAGGCGGCCAGTGACTTTTCTTCAAAGGATTCGAGCAGCGGCTCCAGGGAGGCCCGCAGGCCCTGGGCGATCTCCGTCGCGCCATGCAGGTTCTTTTCAAAAGCGTTGAGGCCGTCGTCATACCAGCGCGCCAGCACCTCCTCTGCCGTGCCCTTCAAGTAGGGTACATGCACATGGATGGTGCTCGTCTGCCCGATTCGGTCCAAGCGGCCGATGCGCTGCTCCAGCAGTTCGGGGTCCTGCGGCAGGTCAAACAGCACCAGATGGTGGGCGAACTGGAAGTTGCGTCCTTCACTGCCGATCTCGGAGCAGAGCAATATGCGAGCTCCCTCCTCTTCTTCGGCAAAAAAGGCTGCCTGACGATCGCGCTGCATCAGCGTGAGTCCTTCGTGGAAGAGTGCGGCGGTCACGTTCACCTCACGCACAAGCCGTTCATGGATTTCTTCCGCCAGTTTCTTGGTTCGGCAGATAAGCAGCACCTTGTCCTCGCCCAGCTTTTTCAGCAGCGCTGCCAGCCATTTCACCTTGGCTTCGACCGGGTCATCGCCGCCCTCGATGGGTGCCAGATGTGCCTTGCGTTCCGGGAATCCGCTGAGCGCAGCTCGTGTGTTGCGGAACATGACGCGGCCGGTGCCGAATTCATCGAGCAGGGCCGCGATGAGCTTCTCCCGGGCTCCGTCGGCACCTTCCTTGGTGGCGGCGGCCAGCTCTTGAACGTGCGGCGACTTCTTTGCGAAAAGCTTCTGGTCGGCAGCCGTGAGGTTCTTGCCATTCAGAAGGCGGTCCACTGCGCTGGCGACTTCTTCATAGTGCTTCGTCTCCTCCAGAAACAGCTCCAGGTCGGCGTAGCGGTTGGCATCCAGGAGACGCAGACGGGCAAAGTGGCCTTCGGGCCCGAGTTGCTGCGGTGTGGCGGTCAGCAGCAGCAGTCCGG
>CALDGV010000292.1 GCA_937941745.1 uncultured Prosthecobacter sp.
AGCGCCGCAGCGCATTGATCAGCTCATCCAGCTTGTCCATCACCTGCTGGAGCTGGCTGGAATTGTAAAACCCGTCCGCCTGCTGATTGAGCGTGCTCACGCTGTTGCTGTTCGTGCTCGTCGTCTGGATGGCTGCCGCCAGGTCGCCGAAGTTCACCGGGCCGGGGTCACCCTGAGGTCCGGGCGCGCCGGTGTCGCCCACGGGTATGCCGAAGGCCAGATGCAGCACACCGCCGTTCACGGAGGCACTGACCTGCGCCGGGCTCCCGGCAGGCAGCGTGTTCACGGAGTCCACCACCGCGCCGGTGATGGTGGGCACGGCATCAATGAGGGATTTGAGGCCGTTCAGCTGGCTGCGCATCTGCACGGCATCCGCCGGGGTGTTTTCCTGGGGCAGGTTGGGGTCGAAGGACATAAGGGCTGAGGGGAGAAGAGCTGGAGTCCGCCTTGAGGTCACCAATCAGGGCTCGGCATGGACCGGCAATTGATCGCGCGTCAGGGAGATTCAGTCGGCGTTGACCTCGCATTGCTCGGTGATGACTGGGAAAGACTCGACGGCGACTGGCAATCAGTCGGCTTCGACTCAAAGTCCGTCTCGATTGAGTCCGAATCAGTCATCGTTGACCGAAAATCAGTCCCATTTGACTGATTTTTGGTCAAATTTGGCTCCTTGTCGTTCGCGATGGCTGAATTCAGCGTCATGATTTAGAGGCGGTTTGAGCTGTGAAAGCTCATTTTTGGTGGGTTGGGCTGTCTTGATTGGAGGTTTTGGTCGCCAAAATGGAATTTTTCCGGCCATTCGGCGGCTGGTTTAGGGAAAAGATGAGGTTTTTGAGCCGAAATGCGTCAGTTGGCCGCCAAAGGTCACCAAAGTCATCTTGGCTGCCCCCTGCGGGGGTGCAGGGTGGGGTGTCCCGACACCGCAGGGAGGGTTTTTGGTGGCCCTCTCAGCCGGCTTCAGGAGTTCGGAGGAGCGCTGGGCGTGCTGCCCCTCTGGAAGAAGCGGCGCAGGTTCTGGTAGATGGCATCCGAGCCCAGCACGGCACGCTTCGCGGCCTGCTTCACGTTGTTGTAGAAGCTCAGGTAGGCCAGATACATGTCAGAACCTACGGCCTGATGCGTGTCGTTGATGCCTTCGCACAGCTCATTGGCGCAGGCGCGGATGACTTCCAGCTGGGTAATCAGGGCTGTGTCCTTCTGCAGTTCCGTCATGTCCACATAGGTGGGGATCAGGTCCGCATGCAGCCCCATCTCCGTGGTGAAGGTGTCCACCATGCCGCCGCGTTCCGTGCTGATGTTCGGCATCCGGCGCTTTTCCGCCGGAGTGAGATTGATGAGGAAGGGCAGCTTCGCCTTGATGGTGGCAAAGGCTGCCATGATGTCGGTCATGTCCTGCGCCGAGATGGACGCGCTGATTTTATTATCGTTGCTCATGGTCTGATGGGGCTGAGCCACAAAGCCATTCCACATGGCCCCCGGTGCGTTCCACACGAGGTTAGAATTCCATGTCAGAGGCTGCGGCATGGGTCCGGACTTCAGCATGGGGCACTGGCCGTGCATGTTCGATATACCGAACAAATCATGCGGACGGCCCAGGGTGGCGGGCTTTTCAGCGGCGCTGCATCAGGCGGATGGCCAGGCGCAGAAGGCCGCCGGTCACGAGGCCAAAGACCTGCTCCAGCCGCAGCTGCACCTCCAGCGTGGGGGAGTGATGGCCGCGCTCCAGCGCGCACAGGTAGGATTTGGCCAGCCCGGCGGCGGCAGCGAGGTCATCGAGCGCCCAGCCGCAGCGCCTGCGCAGGCGATGAATCACGCGGCCCACCCAGTGGTTCAGCGGGTGGCGCTTTTCGTTCCTCCACCAGATCCGCCCCTGGGGGACGGCCTTCTTGGGTCTGCGTTTGGTTTTCATGGTTGCGATGACGCCCCCTGCACCGCCGCCCCTGCCATTCCCCGGTTTTGCGCCCCGCCGTCTCCGCGCTGCAACAGGCTCGCACTGGGAGTACCGGAAAAAGTCTCCCGCGTTACGAACTTTTTTCTCTGGCAGGAGGATTGGGGCGGTCGTGTGGAGGGAGTGATGGCTTTGAGCCTCCGGGGCACCGATTCACGGGTTGCATTCTCCCACCCAGGCTGTCTGCTGCGCCATGAACTTTCCCCCTGCAACCAGGCGCGCCAGTCGCCTGCGGCCGATGGAGCCGGAGGGATGCTGGAAATGAAGTCCTTTCACTGCGCCTGCGGCAACATTCTGTATTTCGACAGCACCCGCTGCCTGCGCTGCCAGCAGGATGTGGGCTTCGACCCCCTGGAGGATGGCATGCGCCGCCTCAAGCCCAGCCTGCGCCTCTGTGCGAACGGACGCATGCACGGTGTCTGCAACTGGCTGCTGCCCGCCGATTCCCCCGAGGCGTTCTGCGCCTCCTGCCGCCTGAACCGCACGATCCCCGATCTTTCGGAAGGCCGCAATCTGCGCCACTGGGGCCTCATGGAGGCTGCCAAGCGCCGTGTGATCCGCACGCTGCTGAACCTGGGATTCCGCCTGCCCACCCTGGAGGAGGACCCGCAGGACGGGCTGGGCTTTGACATCCTGAGCACGACCCTGGACCCTTCTGCGACCATGGGGCACCTGCGCGGTGTCATCACGGTGAGCCTGGAGGAGGCGGACGATACCTGGCGGCAGATCAATCTGCAGCAGCTGGGCGAGGCCAGCCGCACCCTCCTGGGTCATTTCCGGCACGAAACCGGCCACTTTGTCTGGCATCGGCACCTTTCCCGGCTGGCATGGGATCATCCCTCGCGCCATGCCTTCCGCGAGGTCTTCGGCAATGACTCGGAGTCCTATGCGGATGCTCTGAGCCGCCACTATGAGCAGGGGGCTGCGCCTGACTGGGCTGACCATCACATCTCGGCCTATGCCGCCTCCCATCCCTGGGAGGACTGGGCTGAAACGTGGGCCCACTACCTCCAGATGGTGGATGGCTTTGAGACCTGCGACCACCTGGGCATCCGCGGCGGCGGTGTGAATCTTCCGCTCGTCATCCTGCCCATGGAGTCCTGCACGCTCCCGCCGGGACTGACCGCGCATCCTGGGGAGGATGCCAACTTCCATGCCTGGCTCCAGCGCTGGATCTGCCTGGCCGCTGTGCTCAACGAAATCTCCCGCAGCTTCGGCGCGCCCTTCCTCTACCCCTACATCATCACGCCTGATGTCGCACGAAAGCTGCGGCTGGCCCATCACTTCGCCCAGATGTGGGCGGTCCGGGCCTTTCCCGGAGGGGCCGGCTGAGCGGATCCCGATCCCGCCGCAGGCAGGGGCAACAAGCGCCAGCCTGCCGGCTGAAGCTGCTGCCTTGTGCGGCGTGGGGAATCTCTTGTCTGGCAGGCTTCAGGGAGCCTGGGTGAGGGCGATGGCCTGGGGGACGCTCTGGGTGCCGGTGGGCTGGTAGGCGTCCCAGGGGCCGTCGGCGCTGCCGGCGGGCCAGGTGGCGGGGTCGGAGTAGAGGTTGTTCTGGTCCTGATACTGCTGCTGGAGGCGGGTGAGCTCGGTCTTGAGCTCGGCGAACTTGGCGGCGATGGCGGGGTTCTGGGCGTCGGCCATGGAGTGGAGGAGGTTGCGCTGCTCGTGGGGGTCGGCGGTGAGGTCGAAGAGCTCGTAGGTGTCCTGCTTCCAGTAGTGGATGAGCTTGTGGGTGGCGGTGCGGACGCCGAGGTGGGCGAGGGTGTTGTGGTGGCCGGGGTCGTGGTAGTAGCGGTAGTAGAAGGAGGTGCGCCAGTCCTGCGGCGGCTGGCCGCGGAGCAGGGGGGCGATGGAGCGCCCCTGCATGAAGGCGGGGACGGGGAGGCCGGCGAGGTCGAGGAAGGTGGGGGCGAGGTCGATGTTGGCGACGAACTGATCGGGGACGCTGCCTTTCTTCACGCCGGGGCCGCGGACGATGAGGGGGACATGGATGCCGGGCTCATACATGAAGCGTTTGTCGTAGAGGCCGAGGTCGCCGAGGTACCAGCCGTTGTCGGCGGAGTAGATGACGAGGGTGTTTTCGGCGAGGCCGCTCTGGTCGAGGTAGTCGAGGACCTGGCCGACGCTGTCATCGACGCCCTGGACGCAGGCGAGGTAGTCGCGCATGTATTTTTGATACTTCCACTTCACGAGCTCCCTGCCGGTGAGGAGCTTGCCGTCCACCTCCAGCTCCATGGGTTTTTCGTTGAACCATTTCTGGAGGGCGGGGCCTTTGAGGCCGGCAGGCGGGGTGAGCTTGAGATCGCGGCGGGTGAGGTCGCGGGCGACGGTCTGCTGGTTGATGGGCAGGGCGGTGGGGCGGGTGGCGTAGTCGTCCCAGAGGGTTTCGGGCTCGGGGATGACCTTGTCCTTGAACATTTCGAGGTGGCGGGTGGTGGGCTCCCAGGCGCGGTGGGGGGCCTTTTGATGGAGCATGAGGAAGAAGGGCTTGTCCTTGGGGCGGGTCTTGAGCCATTCGATGCCGAGCTCGGTGGTGAGGTCGGTGCAGTGGCCTTCGAGGGTGATCTTCTTTTTGCCGGGCAGGAGGAACTGGGGGTTCCAGTAGGCGCCCTGGCCGGGGAGGACGATCCAGCGGTCGAACCCGGTGGGGTCGCTGCCGAGGTGCCATTTGCCGATCATGCCGGTGTGGTAGCCGCCTTTCTGGAGGTGCTTGGCGACGTGGTCGCGGCTGCCATCGAAGCTGTTGAAGACGGGGACGCCGTTCTGGTGGGAGTACTGGCCGGTGAGGAGGGTGGCGCGGCTGGGGGTGCAGATGGAGTTGGTGACGAAGCTGCGGGTGAAGCGCGCGCCTTCGCGGGCCAGGCGGTCGAGGTGCGGGGTGTGGTTGACCTTGGAGCCGTAGGCGGAGATGGCGTGCTGGGCGTGGTCGTCGGAGAAGATGAAGAGGATGTTGGGCCGCTCGGCGGCGCTGAGCAGGGTGCCGAGGGCGGAGAGGAGGAGGGCGAGGCGCTTCATGGGCAGGGAGGGGGAACGCGGGCGGCGGGGAGGTATTTCAGGCGGCGGGGCAGGGGAGGCGGGAAGGCGGCATTCGGGCTGCGTGGCTCTTGCAACGCGGCCTGACATCCGTAAAGGCCACCTTTCCCATGACTGCCCAAGAAGTCGCCGTCCTCGATTACGGCTCCCAGTATTCCCAGCTCATCGTCCGCCGTGTGCGCGAGCTCGGCTTTGCCTCGCACCTGTATCCGCCGGCGGAGCTGGCAAACCTCCAGAACCCTGGAGCGATCATCCTTTCCGGCGGCCCGCGCAGCACCTCGGACAAGGACGCGCCGGACGTGGATTTCGAGAAGCTGATGTCCTTCGGCGTGCCGGTGCTCGGCGTGTGCTACGGCATGCAGCTGCTGAACATCAAGCACGGCGGCACCGTGAAGCCCGGCGTGACCCGCGAGTACGGCCCGGCGAAGCTCGTCGTGACCGATCACGAGGACCTCTTCAGCGGCATTTCGCACGAATCGCAGGTCTGGATGAGCCACAGCGACACCTGCGCGAACCTCGCCAGCACGACCAAGGTCATCGCCACGAATGAGGACGCCGTTCCCGTGGCGCTGAAGTGGTCCGACCGCTGCTGGGGCATCCAGTTCCACCCCGAGGTCACGCACTCGCACGAGGGCACGGCGATCCTGAAGAACTTTCTCACCAGGAGCGGCGCGCAGCTGGCGAAGTTCGACATCAATGCCTTCAAGGCGCAGATGCTCGACCGCATCAAAGCCGAGGTGGGCAACCGCGAGGTCATCTGCGGCGTCTCCGGCGGCGTGGACAGCACCGTGCTCGCCGTGTTGCTCGCCAAGGCGGGCGTGAAGGTGCGCTGCATCTTCATCGACACCGGCATGATGCGCCTCAACGAGGCCGCGGAAGTGAAGGCGCTGTTTGACGAGGTCGGCGTGCCCATCGAGCAGATCGATGCCAGCGCCACCTTCCTCGGTGCGCTGAAAGGCGTGACCGATCCCGAGCAGAAGCGCCGCATCATCGGCACGCTCTTCGTCGAGGAGTTCTGGAAGGTGGCCGACAACGTCGAGCTGCTCGCGCAGGGCACGTTGTATCCCGACGTGATCGAAAGCGCCACCAGCGGCAGCATTGCCAGCAAGATCAAGACGCACCACAACCGCGTCGATCGCATCATGGAGCTCAAGGAGCAGGGCAAGGTGCTCGAACCACTGGCCGAGCTCTTCAAGGACGAAGTCCGCGCCCTCGGCGCCAGCCTCGGCATCCCGCATCGCGCTTTGTGGCGTCATCCGTTCCCCGGCCCAGGCCTTGCCGTACGCATCCCCGGCGAAATCACGCCCGAGCGCGTGGCCATCACGCAGCAGGCCGATGCCATTTTCATCGGCGAGCTGCGCCGCAGCGGCTGGTATGAGCAGACCTGGCAGGCCTATGCCGCCTTGCTCCCCGTGAAAACGGTGGGCGTGAAAGGTGACGAGCGCAGCTACGAGCAGGCCATCAGCCTCCGTGCCGTCATTTCTGAGGACGCCATGACCGCCGAATGGGTCCGGCTGCCCTATGAAGTGCTCAGCAGCACCTCCAACAAGATCCTCAACAGCGTCAAAGGTGTGAACCGCGTGCTCTACGACATCAGCACGAAGCCGCCGGCGAGCATCGAGTGGGAGTGATGGCAGGCGGGGCGGCTGCCCGCTGCACTGCGTGACTTTTGAAAGTGAGGAGGGCGTGCACCACGCCCTCCTTTTTCATGCCCTGATTCAGGCGGCTGCCTCCAGTGGAACTGCTTCGAGGGCATCCTGCGTCTTTTGCACGGCGAGGATGCGCATGGAGACGCTGTGGTCCTGCACCTGGATGGTGATGGTGTCTCCGCAGGAGCGGCGCAGCACGGCACGACCGAGCGGAGCCTCGGCGGAGATGCGGCCGATCTCGGCGTTGGCCTCGTAGCCGGGAACGACCTGGATGGTCATGTCAGGCTCGTGCAGGGCACCGAGGAGGTTGAGGGGGCGTAAGGTGACTTGATCATACAAGGCAACCTGGGGAAGTTTCATGAGTCGGATGTGAGGGATGATTTGAGGGCATGCGCCGACATCCGGGAGGACGATGAGGTCCAGCCGGTGTGCGGCAGATTGGGATGAGGCGGTCTTGGTTAGGCTGGCCTAGTTCCGCCGGCTGATTTTGATGGATTCGACGGAGCTGCCTGGCTGCGACTCGCGCACATGGGAGAGCACGGTCTGACAGGCCTCCTCCTCGGTGGCGGCGGCCAGGTCATAGCTGGTCTCCCGGCTGATGGTGCCGAAGGCTTCCTGCTGCTTGAGCGTGCAGGTGACCTGCCAGGATGGGCGGGCCGCCCTCCTGCCGACGAATTTCTGAAGGATGTTCATGACATGTAAAACGAAGATGGGTTGATCCAAAGGGGTGCCGATAAGCAGAAGCGGGATCCCGATGCGAAGGCGTACGCCAGCACCGCGACGAGGCGGTGCAGTGCGTCATGCTGTCATCAGGGTGTTCCTGTCCCGTGTTGAGCGACGGGGCGGACTGCGGTGGCTGGCCGAGATGCGTGATCTCAGGCTGGAGGTGCGGACAGTCCCAAAAAGCCGGGGGGCTGCCCGCTTAAGCTCGGCTGGCACCCAGCCGGTGGCTGGCCGGCAGGATCGCGCGTGCCCCTGCCTTGGCGGCGAGGCCTTCGATGATGCGCGATTCAACGTTCATAATTCATAAAATGCTAGGCCGCGAGCCTTTCAAAGGCAAGCCTTTTGTGTCCGTGCGAGGATCGTTCGCAGGCTTCGCCCCTGGGGGCTAACGAAAGTTGGTCAAGAATGGCGTGCTATTCGGCAAGAAGCAGCTTCTTGGCCGCCTGGAGGTGGCTCCTCTGCTCTTCGGGCATTTCGGGATATTTGAGCTTCATGGTCTGCATCTCCGCCAGCACGGCGGCGCTGACGATGAGGCGCATGTTCTTCTTGTCGTCGGCAGGCACGACATACCAGGGGCAGTCCTCGGTCGCGGTCTTGCGGATGGCGTCTTCGTAGGCGGCCATGTACTGCTTCCAGCAGCCGCGCTCCTTCACATCGCCTTCCTCAAACTTCCAGTTCTTGCTCGGGGTGTCGATGCGGGCCAGGAAGCGCTTCTTCTGCTCCTCCTTGGAGACGTGCAGGAAGAACTTCACGATGCGGATGCCGTTGCGGTCGCAGTATTCCTCGAAGTTGCGGATGTCCTTCAGGCGGTCCTTGAAGAGCTTGTCGATGTTGCGGGTGGTCTTGGCAGGCAGGCGCTGAACCTTGGTGACGATTTCAGGATGCACCCGGCAGACGAGGACTTCCTCGTAGTAGCTGCGGTTGAAGATGCCGATGCGGCCGCGCGGAGGCATGACGCGGGTGGTGCGCCAGAGGAAGTCATGGTCCAGTTCGTCATCCGTGGGGCGCTTGAAGGCATGGCACTCCACCCCCTGCGTGTTCACGCCGCTCATCACATGCTTGATGGTGCTGTCCTTGCCCGCCGCATCCATGGCCTGGAAGATGAGCAGCAGCGCCTGGCGATCCTGTGCATACATCTTCTGCTGCAGGTCGTCGATCTCCAGCCGGAACTGCGCGATGAGCTCTTCGTAGTGTTCATCACTCGTGTAGAGCTTGCGGACCTTCGTCCTGGCTTTGGCGATGCGGAATGGCCTGCCATCGGGCACGCGGAAGTCGTGGAGGTCGATCTGAAGTCTCATGAGGAGTGGAATCGTTCAAGCTATCAGCAGCCGCGCAGTTCTGCCAAGGGCATCCTCAGGAAGAAGGCACCAGCCACAGGGTGCCGCACTGATCCCAGCGCGGTGGCATGAGCCTTCCTGCGGGGCGGTTGAAGGGGCCGAAAGGCCGGTCGGTTTCCAGGGTGAAGATCTGGTAGGCTGGCGGAAGGCAGGCGAGCAGCCGTTCGCGCATCTCGGGCTTGTCGGGAAAGTTCCATTCCAGGATCACCGTCGGCCGGTGCCGTGCCAGGGTCTCCCGCAGGCCTTCGAGGGCAGGCACTTCATGGCATTCACAGTCCACCTTGATGAAGTCAATGTGCGCCAGATGCGAGACGAGCAGGTCTCCTCGGCAGACGTTCATGCGGATGGCGTCACTGGCATCAGGATGTTTGACCGGGGCAAACCAGCCGGTGCCCTGATTGATGTCCTGCGGTGGATGGAAGTAGAGCTCTGCGTCCTCGGCACCAAGGCCCACGGGATGGACGATCACCCGCTCGGCAAGGGCGTTCATGGCCAGACGCTCGCGCAGTTCAGCCAGGGCGGGCGGGTAGGGCTCAAAGGCATGCACTTCCGCAAAGAGGGTGCTGAGCAGGAGGCTGTGGTGGCCGACATTGGCCCCGATGTCGAGGCAGGTGCGCCGCGGCTGCAGCCGGAGCTGCTGCATCATGAAGGCGACTTCGGAGGCCTCGTAGGCTCCGTAGAAGTAAACGCACCAGTCGATGTAGCGGTCCAGCCAGCCTCGATACCGCAGCCCGAAGAAGGGCTGGATGAATTCGCGATGAGGCTGTTTCTGCGGCGCAGCAAAAATGCGCAGCAGCCGGCTGCGGAGGCCATTCCTGAGCCAGGTGAGGCGGGCGATGCAGCGGAGCAGGGGATGGATCATGCCGGCGTGCGTTCCACAGGAGTCAGCTCCACCAGCGGTTCAAAGACGAACCATTGATCCCAGTGCTCTTGAAGGTGCTGGTGCAGGATGGGCAGCCAGAGGCGGGCGATGTCATCCGCCCGCAGCCGTTCCGTGCCCTTTTGGAAGCAGCTGCCGATGTGGATGCAGTAATGCAGGCAGCCGATGCGCTCGAGAAAGATGGGGTAGCATGGCGCGCGTGAGATTTCCGCGAGGACCAGCGGCCCGCGTGGGATCTGATAGGTGCGGCCTTCGTGGTTCATCGCCGCGGGTGAAACGGCTGAGAGCACGCGGTCGCCCTGCACGGCGACGGCATCGCCTTCCCGCAGCACCCGGCAGAGTTCGAGGCCGAGGTGGTTGTCGCCCAGGTTGTAGTGCACGCGGAGCATGGGGTTCTCCTTTTCTGAGCGGCGCAGTTCCTCCTCGCGCAGCTTCTGGAGCTGTTCCGTCTGCTCGGGAGCGCGCACCGTGTGCAGGCGACGCCCGGATTTCTGGGCAAAGATCGCAGCACCAAGGTCATAATTGCCACTGTGGATGGTGAAGATCAGCACGCCGCCGGGCTGAGCGCGCAGTTCCTCAAATCGTTCCGCGTTGGAAACCTCCCAGCGGACTTTTTTGCCAAAATGCATCACCCAGAGCCGGTCCAGGTAGGTCAGGGCAAAGTTCAGAAAAACACGAAATCCAGCCCACCAGCGTTCCACTGGGCCGAAGTCCGGGCGCAGGGCTCCGAGGTTGCCCAAAATGGCCTGTCTCTGGGCCTTGGCGAGCAGGTAGATGACCAGGGTGACCGGCCAGACCAGCAGCCGCGCCAGTCCGGAGGGAACGAAACGCATGAACCGCAGCAGACAATGGGTCCAGAAGGCGCCATGCAGGCCGGTGTTCCGCCGAGGCGGAACTTGCGGGGCCGAGGTGTTGGCAGTTATTTCTGGCGTCATTGACGGGTCCTCTGCCCGTAGGATCAGTCCAGCTTCAAGTCGAGTCAAAAACATGCACGCCCAAGCTCCCATCCACCGTCCTGGAGACGCTGACTATGATGTGATCATCCTCGGTGGTGCCTTCAGCGGTGCCTCCTCGGCCCTGCTGCTGAAGCGCGACCTGCCTGAGCTGAGGGTGCTTGTCGTGGAACGCACCATGGAGTTCGACCGCAAGGTGGGGGAAAGCACCTCGGAAGTGGGTGGCTGCTTTTTGACACGCGTTCTGCACCTCAACCCCTACCTCAGTGCGAACCATTACCAGAAGCACGGGCTGCGCATGTGGTTCTGCAAGAGTCCCGAGGACCGGGTGGAGGACTGCACGGAGTTGGGGCCGAAGTTTCAGAGCCGCCTGCCAACCTTCCAACTCGACCGTGCGCTGCTGGACCAGCACGTGCTGGAACTGGCCGTGGAAGCTGGGGCGGAGCTGCTGCGCCCTGCGACGATCCGCGAGGTCAAGCTTGCCGAGGGGGAGGCGAGCCATCAGGTCAGCCTCACGACCTCGGCTGGTGAGACGAAGACCTTCACGGCGCGCTGGGTCATTGATGCCTCCGGTCGTGCCGCCCTGCTGGCCAAGAAGCTGGGACTGCATCGCCCGCTTGGTGACGAGCATCCGACCTCCTCGATCTGGTGCCGTTTCCGCAAGGTGAATCCGATCGACAGCTACAAGAGCCGGAAGATGCACCCCAGCCTGATGTCTCGTGTGCGTGCCTCCCGCAGCAGCGCCACCAACCATCTCATGGGGCGTGGCTGGTGGGTCTGGCTCATCCCGCTGGCCAATGGCGACTACAGCGTGGGCATCGTCTGGGACCGCAGCGTCTTCACCCTGCCTGATGGGCCGAATTTGACCGAGCGCCTGCGTGCCCACCTGATGAACCATCCCATCGGCCGCCTGATGTTTGAAGGGGCCGAACCGGTGGAGGATGACACCTTTTACTACAAGGGCCTGCCCTACCACACCGAACAGATGGCTGGCAACCGCTGGGCAATGGTCGGAGATGCTGCCGGGTTCATCGATCCGCTGTACAGCCAGGGGCTCGACTACTGCGGGCACACCGTTTATGCCGTCACGGACATGATCAAAAGGGCGTCGAAGGGTGAGGACGTCAGCGCCACGCAGACCTATCTCCAAGGAGCCTACAAGCGCAGCTACCGGCTCTGGTTTGAAAGCCTGTACAAGGGCAAGTACCACTACATGGGGGATGCCGAATTGGTTCGCATCTCATTCATCATGGACCTCGGCACCTACTTCATCGGGCCAGTGCGTCTGGTTTACGACTCACCCGACTATGAGTGGACGCGGCTGCCCTACGATGGGCCGATCGGGAACCTCTTTGCGAAGTTCATGGCCTTCTACAACCGGCGTCTGGTAGCCATGGCGAAGAAGCGCTGGGAGAAGGGCACTTACGGTGCCTGGAACAACGGCATGGACCTGACGCTCGGGCAGAGCTATTCGCCGAACCTCAGTGCCTTCATGTTCCTGCGCTGGGGGGTACGGCTCTGGCTCATGGCAGAGCTGCGCACGCTCTTTGCACGAGCTAAGTCCAAGCCCATGACGGTTGGAGAAGCATCGGCTCCTGTGGCAGAAGAAGTGAATGCTGCCGCCTGATCGCTGCGGCAGGGATCAGCCTCGCCAGCCGCCGTTGATCTCGATCGTCTGGCCGGTGATGTAGCTGGCCAGTGGCGAACACAGAAAGAGGACCACATTCGCGACTTCTTCCGTCGTTCCAAAGCGGCCCAGTGGCACGTTTTTGATCATTTCAGCCCTCACGGACTCGGGGATG
>CALDGV010000293.1 GCA_937941745.1 uncultured Prosthecobacter sp.
ACCATCACCTGCTTCATGGTCGCCTTCGCCGGCTTCAAGATGTACATGCCGGCCTTCTGGTCGCTCCCCAGCCTCTTCCTGGCAGAAGCCGCCGCCGCAGGCAGCATCGGCCTCATCAATTCTGTCGGCAACCTCGGGGGTCTGGCCGGACCCACCCTCATGGGCTGGGTGAAGGACAACACCGGCTCCTTCGACATCGGCTTCTACGTCCTCTGCGGCTCCATGCTGATCTCCTCCAGCATCCTCTTCTTCCTCGGCCTCGGCATCAAGCAGCCCGCGAAAACCTCCTGACCGTCCATGCAGACCCTGCCGCCAGTCGCCCTCATCACCGGCGGTGCCGGCGCGCTGGCCACCGCCATCCGGGCCGAGCTGGAGAGCCAGGGCTGGCAGGTCCACGCGCCTTCCCACGCCGAAATGGACGTCACCGATGCCGAGGCTGTGCAGCAACGCATCGGCCCCCTGAGACGCCTTGACCTTCTCGTCCATGCCGCCGGCATCACCCGGGATGATCTGATGCTGAAACTGAGCGCCGCCGATTTCGAGGAAGTCCTCCAGGTGAACCTCAAAGGAGCCTTTCTCTGCTCCCAGGCCGCCTTGAAGCTCATGGTGCGGCAGCGTGAGGGGCACATCCTGCACATTGGCTCCTTCAGTGCCCTCAGCGGCCCCGCCGGTCAGGCCAATTATGCCGCTGCCAAGGCCGGCCTCATTGGTCTCACCCAGTCCATCGCCGCTGAATACGGCCCGCGCGGCATTCGGGCCAACTGCGTGCTGCCAGGCTTTCTCGACACTCCCATGACCCGCCACCTTTTGGAGGATGAGGCCCAGCGCGCCCGGGTGCTCGCCGCCCATTGCCTCGGCCGCCTCAACACCGTCGAGGATGCCGCCCGCTTCATCGTCTTCCTGCAAAGCCTGAACAGCATCAGCGGCCAGGTCTTCCAGCTCGACAGCCGTCTTTCTGCCTGGACCTGAAGCCGCTGGGCCGTCGCTGTGAAGACGACCCTTTGTCCGACCGCCGAGATCGGTCAGGCCTCTTCGTCTTCCTCAGACCAGGAGGGTTCGTTCTCCTCATCCTCGTCGTCGTCGTTGCTGAGTTCGATGCGGATTTCCCGTTCTTCGAGGGCGTCGCGCACGTCGAGGATGTCCTGCGGCTCGATGGGCAGGCAGAAGGTGCCGTGATCGCGCTGGCGCTTGGGGCGGTCGAGATCAAGGCGTTCGAGGCGGAAGCCGAAGCGGCCGTAAAAGGGGATGGCGGCAGGGCTGGCACGCATCCAGAGCTCAAGCGGGCGCTCGTCGGTCTCGAGGAGGGCGATGCGGGCGGCGAGAAGGGTGGTGCCAAAGCCGCGGCGCTGGTATTCGCGGTGGATCATGCCGTGCATGAGCATGGCGCTGTCGGAATCGCCGACGAGTTCAAGCCCGCCGCAGCCGATGACGTCGCCGCCATGCTCGACGACGAGAAGGTAGGAGGTGCCGCCCTGAAGGAAGTCGATGAAGCTGTCGAGGCTTTCCGGGCGGACGAGGTCGGGCTGGTTGGAGCGGTGGACCTCAATGCAGGCTTCAAGGTCGTCAGGGCTGTATTCGCGGATGTGGCAGGAGGCGAGCTTGGGCACAATGGCCTCCATCAGGGGGGAGAGATCCGGCGGCGGGGTGTCTTCGTCGTCTTGGAACATGAAGGAAGTGGGAGTGAAGTCAGAGGCCCAGGGCTTTGACCGCCCAGGCAATGACCAGCGGGGTGGTGATCATGCTGACCAGCGTGGTGGAAAGAACGCACTGAACGGCGGTGGGGGCATGGCCGCCGTAGTGCCGGGCCACCATGATGCTGAAGACAGCGCTGGGCATGGCTCCCTGGACGACAAGGATGCGCTTCAGCTCGGCGGTGAGGGGCAGCATCCAGGCTGCGCCGAGGAAGGCGAGCGGGATGATGCCCAGGCGGAGCAGCGGTGAGAGCACCGCCACCGACCAGCGCATCTTTTCCTGGCCCCAGATGTCTGCGATGGAGGCACCGATGATGATGACGGCCAGTGGCACGGCGCAGGCGCCGATCATGCTGAAGGTGCGGTGGGCGACCTCCGGGACGTGGCCATGCAGGCCGGTGAAGTTCAGCAGCAGGGAAAACAGGATGGTGAGCACCGGCGGATTCAGGGCGAGCTTCCACGGGGCCTTGCCGAGGCCGGTGAGGAGGCCGACGCCAGCGGTCCAGCAGGCGAGCTCCACGCCGAGGGTGAAGGTGAAGAGCACGCCGAGGGTGCCTTTGTCAGGAAAAAGGGCGGTGACGATGGGAATGGCCACGAAGCCGTAATTCTGCAGGCCCGAGGAAACGGCGAAGCTGCGCCTGCCAGCGTGGTTCTGCAGACCGATCAGGGGCGCGGCGAAGTAGGAGAGGGCGATGCCGAGGGCGACCAGCCCATAACCCAGTCCGGCGGCGACGAGCACCGGCAGGGGCTTCATGACCGCCTCGTTGCCGACCACACGCTCCAAAATGAGGCAGGGGGTCAGGAGGGTGATGCAAAGCCGCATGACACCGGCATCCACCTCATCAGTCAGGAGGCCTTTCTTCCGCATCGTGAAGCCCGCCGCCATCGTGAGATAGACGGGCAGGACCACCGTGAGGATGCTGGCGAAGTCGAGCATGAAGACGAGCACGCATGGTGGCGCGTCCGGCTGGAGGTGCAAGAAGGACGACGGGCCATGTGCCCTGCTTCGCAAAGAAGGCCTTCCAGCCTCCGTACCAGGGTTCTCCCATTTCCCATGCCTGCCCTTCTTCCAGCCACCGCACGCACGGCCTGCCTCCTCGGAGCCTGGCTGACGCTGCAGGCTGCCGCAGGGGCCGAAAAGCCGGGCCATGAGGCCCCGCGTGAGCCGCACTGGGCCTTTCAGGCGCCGGTGAAACCCTCCGGAGCCCGGACACTGGATGAACTCCTTTCCAAGGCCCGTCAGGAGCTGGGGCTGGTGCCGCAGCCGAAGGCAGAATCCACGCTCTGGCTGCGCCGCGTTCATCTGGATCTCACAGGCCTGCCTCCCTCGCTGGAGGAGCTGCGCACTTTTGCAGCGGCGGATTCGGCGGAGACCCGGAAGCGCGTGGTGGACCAGCTCCTGGCCTCACCGCATCATGGCGAACGCTGGGGGCGCCACTTCATGGATGTCTGGCGCTACAGCGACTGGTATGGGCTCGGTGCCCAGCTGCGCTACAGCCAGAAGCACCTCTGGCACTGGCGTGATTGGATCGTCGAATCCCTGAACGAGGACAAAGGCTACGATCTCATGGTGCGGCAGATGCTCGCCGGAGATGAGCTGGCACCCGGCGACCCCGAGGTGTTGCGCGCAACGGGTTTTCTCGCCAGGAACTACTACCTCTTCAACCGCACCACCTGGCTCGATGATGTGATCGAGCATACGAGCAAGGCTTTCCTGGGGCTGACGATGAACTGCGTGAAGTGCCACGAGCACAAGTACGACCCCATCAAGCATGAGGAGTATTATGCCCTGCGTGCCATCTTTGAGCCTTATCATGTGCGGCTCGATGCCCAGCCCGGGCAGCCTGATCTGGAGAAGGACGGCCTGCCGCGTGCCTACGACCAGCATCTGGATCGCCCGACCCACCTGCACGTGAAGGGTGATGAAAAAAACCCGGACACATCCCGGGTGATCGCGCCCGCAGTGCCGGCCGTGCTGGCGTTCAAGCCCCTGCAGATCACGCCGGTGAAGTTCAGCCCGCAAGAGGCGCAGTCGGCACGCGCCAAGGCCCAACTGACGGTAGGTGATGGCAAGAAGACACCGAAGCAGACGCGGGAGATCACCTCCCTGAAAGCGCTGGAGGGTCCGGATGAGACGGACAAGACGAGGTACCTGCCCTTCCCCGAGCAGAGCACCGGCCGGCGCAGTGCCTTTGCCCAGTGGATCACGGACCGTCAGAATCCCCTGACGGCCCGTGTGGTCGTCAACCACGTCTGGATGCGGCATTTTGGCCAGCCGATCGTAGCCAATGTCTTTGATTT
>CALDGV010000294.1 GCA_937941745.1 uncultured Prosthecobacter sp.
CGAAGCGTCCATCGGCGGAGACGAGGATTTCGGAGCAGAAGTTGCTGCCCGCGTAGCCGGGCGGGAGGCTGGAAAGGGTCTGGCGGGAGATGAGGCGGCCGTTGGAGGCATCGAAATCAAAGAGCACGATGGTGGAGCCTTCTTCCTGGATGCTGTAAAGCCAGCGACCGTTCGGATGGAAGGCGAAGTGGCGGGGGCCGTCGCCGGGTTGAAGGCTGACGAAGGGTGTTTCCGCGGGGATGAGCCTGCCTTTTTCAGCATCGAACTTCCAGACGAGGATTTGATCGAGTCCGAGATCTACATGCAGCACCCATCGACCGGAAGGATCGGCCTCGATCATGTGGGCGTGGGTCTGGTCGTGGCCGCTGATGGCAAAGCTTCCTGGAGGAGCGTTCGTGGCCTTTGTGGGGCCGACCGTGCCGCTGTCTTTTTTCACATCCGTGGCCTCGCCCAGGCTGCCATCGGGAAGGATAGGAAGGACGGCTACGCTGCCACCGAAGTAGTTGGCCACGAGCACAAATTTCCCGTTGGGATGCACCGTGAGGTGGGCAGGGCCCTTGCCACCGGAACGCACGGAGTTGAGGAGCTTCAGCTGCCCGCTGGTGGGATCTATCTTGAAGGCGCTGACGCTGCCGGACTCGTCATCGCCGAGGCGCTCGGTCTCGTTGCCGGAGTAGAGATGTGTGCGGGCTGGGTTCAACGCGAGGCAGCTCGGACTGGTGCCCATCTCGACAATGCCGAGCGCGGTAAGTTTGCCGGTAGTGCGATCCATCTCAAAGAGGTGGATGCCTCGGCCGTTGCCGGGCGGCAGGTCCACCTGCGTGGGACGCATGTTCTTGAGCGGCGAAGTGTAGGTGCCGACGTAGGCGATGAGCCTGCCAGAAGGTTCTGCGGCGGTCGTGGACCCATGCGGGGCGAGCAGGGCGGCGGCGGATGTTTGCAGAAAGGCGCGGCGGGAGGGCAGGGGAGAAGGCATGAGGGCTTTTGAAACGCTGATGATGCCGGAGGTCATGCACGAGGCTGGTCACCTGCTTCATTCCCAGGCAAGGAAGATGGCTGGCACCTCCAGGGAAGCCTCTCACGAAGCCTTGCGCATGCCGCACAGCATCCTCCGGTCTTTTTTCTTGTGTGCTTTCGTATTGTCAGAGAGTTTGATTCAACCACACGCAATGCCCGACACGCATGAACATGCCCATAAAATGACGCACTGGGGCCCGAAAGGCTCGCGGATGCTTTTTACTCTGGCGTGCCTGTTCATCGTGCTGGCGGGCCTGAAGCAGGCGGCGGGGGTGCTGGTGCCGGTGGTGTATGCCTTCTTCCTCGCTGTATTGAGCTATCCGCTGCTGCGCTGGCTGGTGCGTCATCGGCTGCCGCCGGTGCTTTCCCTGGGCGTGACGTTGCTGACAATCCTGGGAATTCTGGCGGGCATCATTTTCATCGCGGTGCGCCTGCTGATGAGCTTCAACCGTGACCTGCCACGCTATCTGCGCGGCCTGCAGAGCTACATGAACGACTTTGCCGTGTGGCTTCAGGACAACGGCGTGGCGGACGCCAAGTCCACGATCGACAGTCTCTTTGAGTGGAATCAGATCATCGGGTATGCGACCCAGCAGGACGTGGTCACGCGGCTGGGTTCGATGTTGGGGAGCACTTTTGGCACGGTAGCGACGCTGCTCACCGGGCTGGTGATGATGCTGATTCTGATGATGTTCATGCTCATGGAGGCGCAGGGCACGGACCGCAGGCTGGTGGCCGTGCGTCAGGCCGGCGGGCCGGACTTCAGCGGTCTGCTCAGAAGCGCGAGCGACATCCAGAAGTATCTCGGTGTAAAGACGCTGATCAGTGCGCTGACGGGCATCCTGGCAGGCACCTGGTGCTGGTTCTTTGACCTTCAATACCCACTGCTATGGGCCATCCTGGCATTTGTGTTCAATTACATTCCGGCGGTGGGGTCGAGTGCGGCCAGCATTCCTGCCGTCGTCGAGGCCCTGGTTCAGCACGGCACCGGTGGAGCCATTGGCGTGGCGTTGGGATATGGCCTGGTGAACTTCAGCCTGGATAATTTTGTGCAGCCTCAGCTTCTGGGAAACCGCTTTGGCATTTCGGCGCTGGTGGTGGTGCTCTCAGTGATCTTCTGGGGATGGCTCTGGGGGCCGCTGGGCATGTTCATGGCCGTGCCGCTGACCATGGTGATCAAGGTGCTGCTGGACAACAATGAGGAGTTCCGCTGGATCTCCATCGCGATGGCTCAGAAGAAGATCCGGCGCGGTGAGGTGGAGGTGGTCGGCTATGATCTGGCTGACGGGGAACTGCTCGGGGCAGGCGCCAGCACTGAAACCCCTGGGCGTCAGTGAGCTGAAGGCGTCAGAGTGGTTCATGGATCGCATCACTCCATTGAATCCATTTACCAGAAATTTTGAACTCAGTATCCGCTGAGGTTGGGCAAAATACTCACTTCGGTCTTTGGCAATCTGGGAGCTGTTTGCTAAAAACACGGTTGTCATGAAAACGGTCCGCTACGCTTTGCTTCTGTTCGGCCTGCTGGGGCTGACTTCCTGTCAGATTCCCACGGATTGGATGCCTACGGCTCTGGTTCGCCGTGAAGTGATCCGCAGGCCGCTGCTGATTCAGCCTGCGGATTCCTCGCACAGTCCGCTTTATGTCTGGCATGGCAGCGGTCAGCCTGGTTCGGTGCGGGTGACGATCGACCTTAGCCAGCAGAAGGCCTACATCTTTCGTGACCGCGAAAATGTGGGCTGGACCTATGTGGCGACGGGCCGGAGAGGCTACTCAACGCCGACAGGCACGTTCCGCATTTCGGAGAAGATCGTGGACAAGCGTTCGAACCGCTACGGGATGATCGTGGATGCCAACGGCAGGGTGGTGAACAGCAACGCCACGGCTGGACTGCACCGGGTGCCTCCTGGCGGGAAGTTTGTCGGAGCCAGAATGCCCTACTGGATGCGGCTGACGGGCAATGGAGTGGGGCTTCATGCCGGTCCGATTCCGCGTCCTGGAGCACCGGCTTCCCATGGCTGCATTCGTCTGCCCTATTCCCTGGCCACCCGCCTCTATTCGATTGCGCCGGTGGGCACTCCTGTGACCATCGTTCCCTGAGGCCGGCTGCTTGAATTTTCTCACCGACTGGCTGACCCAGCACACGCTGTTTACTGCGGATGGGCAGGTTTTGCTGCTGGCTGCGGTCGCGGCGGTCTGCATCGGCCTTTCCAAGGCTGGCTTGTCGGGCACATCCACCCTGAACGTGGTGCTGATGGCACAGGCTTTTGGTGCGAAGCCTTCGGTGGGGCTGGTGCTGCCGTTGCTGATTGCCGCTGACCTGATGGGCTACTACCTGAACCGACATGGCGGCTCCTGGCGGCGCATCTTGCCGATGGTTCCGCCGGCCATCACCGGCGTGGTGGCCGGATGGTTCCTGCTAGGGCACATCGACAATCAGGCGGCGCGAACGGTGATCGGCTGGCTGATCATCGGGCTCCTGGGTTTTCACCTGCTGTTGCAGGCCCGGAGGCAGGACTTCATCGCCCTGACAGAGCACAAGGCCTTTTCCTGGAGCATGGGGCTCTGTGCAGGATTGGTGACCATGCTGGCCAATGCCGCCGGGCCGGTGATGACGGTCTATCTTCTTTCCCAGCGGATGGAGAAAAAGGATCACCTGGGTGTTTTCAGCCGCTTCTTTCTTTTCATCAACCTCTTCAAAGTGCCTTTCTCAGCGGACCTGGGCATCATTCATCTCCGCTCGCTGACGACGAACTTGGTGATGCTGCCTTTTGTGGTGCTGGGAATCCTGCTGGGATGGCAGATCCTCAAGCGCATCCCCCAGAAGCCTTTCGAGTGGACGCTGTTTGTGCTGACACTGCTTGCGGCGGTGTGGCTGGTGATGGCCTGAGGATCAGGCGGCTGCCGCGCGAGCCTTGGTGACGAGTTCCATGAACAGCTTCTTCTGTTCTGCGAGGGCGGCTACACGGTCACCGGGCTTGGTGCGGGCCTCCAGCAGCACCCAGCCGGCATAGTCTGCCTCCACCAGCAGGCGCGCCAGTTCGGGGTAGGGGTAGGTGCCCTCGTTCACTTCGCGGATGTGGGTGGTCGCCCCGAGGAAGGGCTGCACCTTGGCGAAGTTTTTGACAATGCCATCGCCCTTCAAGTCTTCGTCATTGGAGTTCCAGCAGACGCGCACGTTGTCCCGTGCGGCGGCTTCCATCACCGTTTTGATGTGGCCGAGGTCACTGACGCCGCCGTGGACTTCCAAACGGATCTCCTGGCCAAAGCCGAGGGCATAATCACCGATCTCCGCCAGGGATTTGCCGATCTGCTCCAAGGTCTTGGCCACCGGCACTTCCTTGGGCAGGTTGTTGGGCTTCACTTTGACCCCGCTGCCACCGATGTCGTGGCTGAGCTTGATGTAATCCTTGGCCAAGTCGATCTGCTTGCGCACTTCACTGGCATCGGCGCTGTGAAACTCGCAGTTGGTGCCCATGCCGAGAATCTCGACGGGAGAATCTTCAAAGCGCTGGCGCACTTCATTGCGCTGGGCGGCATTCAGGCTGGGCTCCACCTTGTGAGCATGCTCAATGCGGAGTTCCACGCCGAGGACATCGGCAGTTTCGCAGTTTTTGATGAGGGTGGGCAGGTCCCAGTCCGCCCCCCACATGTAGGTCACAAGGCCAAAATGGATGTTCTCACCTTTGTAGCTGAGCTTGGCCTCCTGGCTGAGCAGGGGAGTGGCAAAGGCAGTTCCGAGGGCGGTGGAGAAAAATTGGCGGCGTGTGGTCATGGTGAGCATCCAAACGTGCCCAACCCCAGGCACCATGCACAGCTTCTGCTTTGATTTCTTGACGCCCCGCTTCCTGGCACCCACCATCCCATGTTGTCCGCCTCATGATTGTCACGCTCGCCATCATTGCCCTCTTTGGCGTCCTGCTCGTCATTCTGGAGACGTTCGTGCCTGGCGGCATCGCGGGCTTCTTCGGCCTGCTGTGCATTCTGGCGGCCGTGGTGCTGGCTTTGGTGGTGCCTGAGCTGGATGCATGGAGCCACTGGCAGCGCACGGGACTGGCGGTGGCCATCATGAGCGTCTCCGGCGGCATCTGCCTGATCTGGCTGCGCTTCTTCGCAGTGAAGTTCTTCCACCGCGCCTTCACCCTTGAGCGCCAGGTGCCGAAGCTGCAGTCGCAGCGGCCCATGCCGCAAGCCTCCGCAGAAGGCACGGCCCTCACTGAGCTGCGCCCGCTGGGTCGCGCCGACTTTGCCGGACAACGCTTTGAAGTGCGCTGCGAAGATGGGTTCGCTCCTGCTGGAGCCCGGATCCGTGTCACCGGCCAAGAACCGGGCAATCTCACCGTGCGTTTAATTTCGTAATCCAGTCATCCTCATCATCCACCTCCCTCATGCCACGCTTTGACACCCTCCTCATTGGCGCTTCGATCCTGGTCGCGCTCGTTGTCTTCCTCGTTGTCGCCAAATTCTTCAACATCTGGCTGCGTGCCCGCATCGCCAATGCGCCGGTGAGCATTGTGAACCTGCTGGCCATGTATCTGCGAGGCGTGCCCAATGCGCTCATCGTGGATACGCGGATCACTGCGGCCAAGGCGGGCATCCCGATTGATACAGACCAGTTGGAAGCGCATTTCCTGGCGGGCGGTGATGTCAGCCACGTCGTGCTCGCGTTGATCGCTGCCGACAAGGCAGGCATCCCTCTTGATTACGACCGCGCCTGCGCCATCGACCTAGCATGCAAGGGCACCGGCAAGACCGTGCTGGAAGCGGTCCGCACCAGCATCAATCCCAAGGTGATTGACTGCCCGCATCCTGACATGGGCCGGGGCGGCAAAATCGACGCCGTGGCCAAGGATGGCATTTCCCTGCGAGTCCGCGCCCGGGTGACGGTCCGCACCAATCTGGACCGTTTTGTTGGTGGGGCCACGGAGGAGACGGTCGTCGCCCGTGTCGGTGAAGGGATTGTGACCTGCATTGGCTCCTCCAGTTCCTACAAGGATGTGCTCGAGAATCCGGATAGCATTTCCAAACTGGTGCTGCACAAGGGAGTGGATGCCGGCACGGCCTTCGAGATTCTCTCCATCGACATCGCAGACATTGATGTCGGTGAAAACGTGGGCGCCAAGCTTCAGGCCGAGCAGGCTGAAACCGACAAAAAGATCGCTCAGGCCAATGCTGAAGTTCGTCGTGCGGCCGCTGTCGCCCTCGAGCAGGAAATGGCCGCCCGCACTCAGGAGATGCGTTCCCGCGTGGTCGAGGCTGAAGCCCAGATCCCCATGGCGATGGCGGAAGCCTTCCGGAACGGCAACCTGGGCGTCATGGATTTTGCCCGCTACAAGAACATTGCTGCCGACACAGACATGCGCAGCAAGATCGCCGGTTCGGCGACACCCTCCGCCTGATGGAGGCAGCCAAATGACCGCCAAGGACCGATTTGAATAGGTGTTGGTGGCAGAAAACGAGGGGGAGCGCTTGAGAAGGCGCTCCCGCTTTCGTTTGGTGTCATTGACTTCAACCCACGCACCTCATGCCCACCATCGCCATCCTCGGCACTTTCGACTCCAAAGGCCCTGAACATGCTTTCCTGGCTGACTGCATCCGTGCCAGCGGCTTTGACACCCTGCTGATCAATGCTGGCAGCTTGTCCGAGCCCGGCCTGAAGCCGGATGTCGGCAGTGATGAATTGGCAGCCGCCTCTGGGCAGGACTGGAAGCAAGTGCTCGCGAGGCAGGATCGTGGCGAATGCGTGACGCTGATGGCGCAGGGGGCGGCTCGAGTGGTGGCTGATCTGACCTCCAAGGGCCGGATCCAGGGCATCATCTCCCTGGGTGGAGGCGGGGGCACCGCCATCTGCACGGCTGCGATGAGAGCCCTGCCCATCGGTTTTCCGAAGGTGATGGTCAGCACCCTGGCCAGTGGCAACACCGCTCCCTACGTGGGCACGAAGGACATCGTCATGATCCCGGCCATCGCAGATGTGGCGGGCATCAACCGGCTGACCCGGGTCATTTTTGAAAATGCTTCAGGAGCCATCTGCGGCATGGTGCAGGCAGCGGAAGGGCGCAAGCAAGCTCCGGCAGAGGACAAGCCGCTGATCGTGGCCAGCATGTTTGGCAACACCACAGCCTGCGTGACCGAGGCAAAGCGAATCTTGGAGGAGGCTGGCTATGAGGTACTGGTTTTCGCTGCCACAGGCAATGGCGGCCGGGCCATGGAGGCGCTGATTGAAAGCGGCATGGTCGCCGGGGTGCTGGACATCACCACGACAGAATGGGCGGATGAGTTGTGCGGAGGAGTGCTCAATGCTGGGCCGGACCGGCTCGATGCAGCCGCGAAGGCCCATGTGCCTGCCATCGTGGCACCGGGATGCCTCGACATGGTGAATTTTGGAGAACCCCAGACCGTGCCGGCGAAATATGCCGGGCGCACTTTTTATCAGCACAATCCCCAGGTCACCCTCATGCGCACAACATCTGAGGAGTGCGCTGAACTGGGACGGATCATCGCCGGCAAGGTCAGCGCCTACACTGCTCCAGTCACGGTTCTGCTGCCCCTGAAGGCGATCAGTGTGATCAGCGCTGAAGGGAAGCCGTTCCACGATGCTGCCGCCGATCAGGCCTTGTTCGGAGCGCTCAAAAGTCACCTCCGCCCTGGAGTGCCGGTGCGGGAAATGGACATGGAAATCAACGACCCGGCCTTTGCAGCTGCCTGTGCCCATGCTTTGCTGGAGAACATCCGTGCCAGTCGGTAAAAAGACGTTCCTGCCTCCCCTGCAAGAGGATTCCGAGGTCCGTAACCTACCTGAGATTGTGCGAAATTGTGAAAAAGCGCGCTGTTCGAGCGTAAGTTCCGCCGACATACCATTCTTTTCCCTTATGACACCCCCCCTCCGTCATACCTTCACCCTTGGCTCGTTGCTTCTCGCGGCGGCAGGTTCAGCCTTTGCCAATCCGGCACCGGCTCCATCGGCAGCTGCCGCCGCTCCGGCCGGCGTGGATTTTTCCAAGGTCCAGGCCGTTCTCGAAGCCAAGTGCCTCGAATGCCACAATCCTTCCAAGGTGAAGGGGGATCTGCTCATGCACACCGCAGAGGCCATGATCAAAGGTGGCGAGGGCGGGGCGGCTCTGGTTCCGGGCAAGCCCGACGAAAGCAGCATCATCAAGCGCATCGTCCTTCCGGACGATCACGACGACATCATGCCTCCGAAAGGCGGCCCTCTCAAGGCGGATGAAATTGCCCTGCTGAAACAGTGGGTGGCAGAAGGTGCCAAATGGCCCCAGGGCGTGGCGCTCCGCTACAAGTCCCCCGAGGAACTCAAAGCCGTGGCCGCTCTCAATGAAAAGCTGCCTCAGTTGACCAAGGTCGAAATTTTTCCCGACAAGTACAGCCTCGAGACAGCCCGGGATTTCCACCGCGTGGTGGTCATGGCCACCTTTAACGATGCCACGACCCGTGATGTGACCAAGTTCTCCAACCTGCACGTGGCGGATCCCAACGTCGCTGCTTTGGAGGGCGATGTGCTGAAGCCTGTCGCTGATGCTGGTTCCACCGAACTCATTGCCACCGTCGGGGGCCAGACCGTGAAGGCGTCTGTGGCCATCAAGGATGGCAAGAAGGACCGTCCGGTGTCCTACCATCTCGATGTCATGCCTGTGTGGTTGCGCGGCGGCTGCAATCAGGGTGGCTGCCACGGTGCTGCGCGCGGCAAGGATGGTTTCCGCCTCAGCCTTTTCGGCATGGACCCCGATGGTGACTACATCCGCCTGACTCGTGAAATGGTCGGTCGTCGCATCAATCTGGCCATTCCCGAGGAATCCACCCTTGTGGAGAAAGCCGTGGGCGCTGTGCCACACTCAGGCAATCAGTGCTACGAGCCTGATTCGGAATACAACAAGACGGTCTTGGAATGGATCAGCAACGGGGCCAACAATGATGCGCCAGGCTATGCCAAGGTGACTGGCATTGAGGTCTTCCCCAAGCAGATCGTTCTCGAAGGTGCCGGCAACACCCAGCAGATCACCGTCAAAGCGACTTACTCTGATGGCACTGACCGCGATGTGACCAAGCTCGCGCTCTTCATGTCCAACAATGATCCCACCGCCTCCATCGACAAGAACGGCCTGGTGACCAGCGCGGACCGCGGAGTCGCCTTTATGCTGGCTCGTTTCGATGTTTACAGCGTCACCTCCCAGGTGCTGGTGATCCCTGACAAGCTTCAGTATGAGCGTCCGAAGGTGGCTGAGACCAACTACATCGATCAGTTGGTGAACGAAAACCTTCACAAGCTGCGCATCCTGCCCAGCGGCATCTGCACCGATGAGGAGTTTATCCGTCGCGCCTACATCGACGTCATCGGCATTTATCCTCCGCCTGCTGACATCCGCTCCTTCCTCGCTGATCAGAACCCGAAAAAACGTGAGATGCTGATCGACAGCCTCACTCAGCGGAAGGAGTTCACCGAACTGTGGGTGATGAAATGGGCCGAACTGCTCCAAATCCGTTCCGGCATTGCTGGCAACAACAACCAGCCGCCTTTCTACAAGAATGCCCTGCTCTACTACAACTGGATCGCCGAGCGCATCGGCAAAAACATCCCTCTGGATGAAATCGTCAAGGAACTCGTCTCCTCCACCGGTGGCACTGTTTCCAACCCGGCGGTGAACTTCTACCAGACTGAGCTCGATCAGCTCAAACTCACCGAAAACGTGGCGCAGGTGTTCATGGGCATGCGCATTCAGTGCGCCCAGTGCCATAACCATCCCTTCGACCGCTGGACGATGGACGACTATTACGGCTTCAAGGCTTTCTTCAGCCAGATTGGCCGCAAGCCAACCGACGATCCTCAGGAGGTCATCATCTACAACAGCAAGGGCGGCGAATCACGTCACTTCCTGACCAATGCGGTCATGAAGCCGAAGTTCCTGGGCGGCGAAGAGCCTGAAATCAAGCCCGGTGAGGATCGTCGCAAGGTTCTGGCTGAGTGGATTGCCTCGCCAAAGAACCCCTTCTTTGCCCGCAATATCTCGAACATCGTGTGGGCGCACTTCTTCGGTGTCGGCATTGTTGACCCGGTGGATGATGTGCGTGTCTCGAATCCTCCTTCCAATCCTGAACTGCTTACTGCCCTGGCTGGCAAGCTGACGGAATACAAATACGACTTCCGTCGCTTTGTGAAGGACATCTGCACCTCCATGACCTACCAGCGCAGCACGAAAGTCAACGAGACGAATGCAGGCGATAAGCGCAACTTCTCGCATGCCCTCGTCCGTCGTGTGCGTGCTGAGATCCTGCTTGATGCCATCTCACAGATCACGGAGACACCGAACAAGTTTCAGGGCCTACCTCTTGGTGCTCGTGCCGTGCAGATCGCTGATGGTGCTGTGAGCAACTACTTCCTGACCACCTTTGGTCGTGCCAAACGCGAGTCCGTCTGCTCCTGTGAGGTGAAAATGGAGCCCACTCTCTCCCAGGCTCTTCACCTGATGAACGGTGACGCCGTCAACGACCGCATCAAGCAGGGTAAGGTGGTGGCCAAACTGATTGCTGAGAAGAAGACCGATCGTGAAATTGTTGAGGATCTTTACCTTCGTGTCTTTGGCCGCCTGCCGAAGGACAAGGAATGGACCACGATTCAGCAGACGCTCGCCAACTCCGCCGATCAGCGTCAGGCAGCCTTGGAGGACACCTTCTGGGCGCTGATGAACTCCAAGGAGTTTTACTTCAATCACTGATCCTCAAAGAAATCACCTTTTGGAATTACGAAGGCGGGCATTTCCAATGCCCGCCTTTTTCATTTCCATGTCCTGTTGATGGTCTCAATGCGCGGCTTTCCAGGCTGGAAAGCCACCTTTGAGCACAAAACAGTTTTCCACAGGGACCATGGTGAGCAGCTTTTCACGCACATGGCGGCTGGCTTCGCATTTTTGCCCGCCGCAGTAGATGATCACTGGTCGGGTCGTCGTTTGAAGTGTCTCCAAAAGCTCCAGCAGCAGGCCGTCAAATTCCTGTTCATTCAGGAGGTGCGCTTCGGGGATATGCTCTTGCTCAAACTGCTCCCGAGGCCTTGCATCCAGCCAGAGCACTTCGTTTTTCCAGCGTTCCGCAATCTCCTGCAATCCCACCTCATCCTGCTTCAGCGGCTCTTCAATTGCATAAAAGGCAGGTGGGCTTGGGTGCAGTATGTAGGTGCTTGCGGCCAGCATGGCTGCCAGCGAGCCTAGGATGAACGATTGGGTGAGGGATTGTCTCACGGCTCGGCGCCTCCAGCTGGCTTTCGATAAACGGAGAAAAAGGAAAGCTGGCGTTGATACTTGGGAATCTGGCTGTCGGTTTCGATTTTCAATGCGCCCAGCATGACTTCGGCCGTGCTGTTGGGCTTGACGGTGATTTCATACTCCCTGCCTGGCGTGATTTCCTTCCAGGAAAAGGTCACCTGTTCCCGTGTGGAGGTGATGTTTTTGATCGTCATGGGAGCACCGAGCATGGTGACCTTGGTCACCTTGGGCTCAGGGGTGTCGCCCAGCCACCACTGCAGCGTTTTGGGCTCGATCTTGATGACTTCCGGCACTTCGATCACAAAATGAATCACCCATTCCTGCTGGGCTGGATCATCGGTCTGCACATGCACGGTCTTTTCATGGCGGCCGATGAAGCTGGAGATTTTGAACTCCGCCTTGCCGACCCCTTTTTCACCGGGTTGATAGACCGCTTTGTCCAGGGAGGCACTCAGGCAGCTGCATGCGCTTTCGATCTTTAGCACGCGCACGGGTTTGGCCCCTTTGTTGTGAAACACGAAATCCGTGGTGATGGTTTCATCCTCAGGCTGAGGCTTCAATTCAATCACAGGTGACTCAGTAGCCAGGTCCGCATGGGCGGCTGCCAACAGCAACAGACTGGCGCTCAGAAAAGCTGGAAGGAGTTTCATCAGCAGAAAGATGCAGGACGAGGGGGGCGGATGTCAACCGGCGGACTGCCGGAAGGACGTGCAGATGATTGATGGGGAGATCGGCCGGCACCATCCCAGATTTCTGCATTCATGCCTCAGGGCGCAGAATAGGATGGAAAAACGCTTCACGTCGAAAGGATCGGCCCTTGAACCCGCTGCCAGCAGGATTCATTCCGCAGGTCGCGTTCTTTCCCTTCCAACCATGCTTACCTTCGACTGTCATCTGGATCTCAGCCTCAACGCCCTTGGTGGCTTCAATCGTGACCTCCGGCTTCCTGTTCATGAAATCCGCCGCCGCGAGGCGGGCATGGTCGGCAAGGGCAGGGCAGGGGGCACGACGGCCTTTCCTGAAATGCGCAAAGGTCGTGTGGGCATTTGTGTGGCCACGCAACTGGCTGGATGCATGCCCGGAGTTTCCCCGATTGCGAACTGGATGTCCTCGGAGCAGGCCTGGGCAGAAACTCAGGGGCAGCTGGCCTGGTATCGAGCCATGGAAGAGGAAAAGCAGATGGCTCAAGTGAAGAACTTGGCCGAACTGGAGCACGCAGTCGCGGTGTGGAACGACACCACCACTCCGGACGACACCAAGCCCATTTTTTACATCCTCAGTCTCGAAGGTGCAGATAGCATCCGCACCGTGGGCCACCTGGAGCGTTGCTGGGATCAGGGGCTCCGCGCCCTGGGCCCTGCCCACTACGGCCAGTGCCGTTATGCCATGGGGCATGACACTCCTGGCGGCCTGCCTGCTCAAGGCCGGGATTTGATCAAAGAAATGAGCCGCCTGGGGATGATTCTGGATGTCACCCACCTGTCGGATGAAAGCTTCTGGGAGGCATTGGAGCTTTTCGAGGGCACGGTCTGGGCCAGCCATTCCAACTGCCGCGCCCTCGTTCCAGATGTCCGGCAGTTTAGTGACGATCAGATCAAGGCGCTCATTGAGCGCGGGGCGGTGATTGGGGCTGCTTTGGACGCCTGGATGATGGTTCCGGGATGGATTCGTGGGCAGACAACACCCCAGCAGGTTGGATTGAAGCTCGAAGTCATTTGTGACCACATCGATCACGTCTGCCAGCTCGCTGGAAATGCACTGCACGCCGGCATCGGGACAGATTTGGACGGTGGATATGGCATTGAGCAGACACCGGCAGATCTCGACACCATTGCCGATCTTGCCCGGATTCCGGAAATGCTCGCTAGGCGAGGTTACAAGCCTCAGGACATTGAAAACATCATGAGTGGGAACTATTTGCGCCTCCTCCGAAAAGCCTGGGCGTGAAAAGCCGGGAGGTTTATGACCATAAAAAAGCCTTGTGAATAACCCTAGTTTCCGTTTGACACCCAGCCTCGGGCTTCTATTCTCGCGGCCCTCTTTCTCCTGGCGGCTCAACATCGCCGCCACTCTCCCCCAAAGCACCTTTATGAAGACATTCTCAGCGAAAGCCGAAAACGTGAACCGCCAGTGGTGGATCATCGACGCCAAGGATAAAGTTCTCGGTCAAGTCGCCGTGGCGGCCGCCAACCTGATTCGTGGCAAGAACCGCCCCACCTTCACCCCCAATGTGGACACTGGTGACTTCGTTGTGGTGATCAATGCCGACAAAGTGAAGCTTACTGGCAAGAAGGAGATCCAGAAGGTTTACACCAGCAAGACCGCTGTTTACATCGGTAATCAGAAGCGTGAGACCGTCGAAAAAGTGCGTCAGCGCCGTCCTGAGCTGTTGATCCAGCGCGCCGTGAAGGGAATGGTCCCCCACAATCGCCTTGGAAACAAGATCGTGACCAAGCTCAAGGTTTACTCTGGCGAAGAGCATCCTCATGCGGCTCAGAACCCCAAGACTTTCGCCGTCGCCTGATCCTTATCCTGTTCTCACTGATCCAAGCTCATGAGCAAGCCCCTCGCCACCACCACCGGCCGCCGCAAGACCAGCGTTGCCCGCGTCAGCATCCTTCCTGGTTCCGGTTCCATCACGGTCAACGGCCGTGACTTTGAGGAATATTTCCCGACCGTCACCCTTCAGAATCAGATCATTGTTCCTCTGGCCCTGACCAATAGCCGTCAGAGCTACGATTTCAAAATCAACGCCACTGGTGGCGGCGTGACCGGCCAGATGGGTGCCGTGATGCTCGGCATCTCCCGTGCCTTGATCACCGTGAATCCTGAGCTGCGCGGCACGCTCAAAAAGGCAGGTCTCCTCACCCGTGACTCCCGCGCCAAGGAGCGTAAGAAGCCCGGCCGTCCTGGTGCTCGTAAGCGCTTCCAGTTCTCCAAGCGCTAATTTCAGAAGCCACTTCGTTCATTTGTCAAAAACCCTGCCTTTCGCAAGGCAGGGTTTTTTTCTTTGGGACCTCAGTCGCGCACCCACGGAGGACGCTTGTCAGCAAATCAAGACTGTCTGTACCCTCTACGAGATCCAGTCTTCGGAAAAGCGCGGCTTACCTGCAAGAATCAACGTCTAGGCGTTGGCTAGATGAGGTGGATCAAATGACTTCGACGACGTGAAGAGCGGCTATTTGCTGAGTTCCAGCATGCGGAGGATCGGCTTTTCAGCCCGCGCACGAAGGTCTTCAGGCATCTCGACGCGAGGTGAGAGGTCTCGAAGCGCATCGTGAAGCTTTTGCAGCGTGTTGAGCTTCATGTAGCGGCAGTCTGCGCAGGCGCAGTGACCCGTGGGGCCGGCAATGAACTTCTTGCCAGGAACTTCTCGTTCCAGGCGGTGCAACATGCCGCTCTCGGTCACGATGATGAAGGTGTTTGATGGGCTGTTGCGGCAGTACCCCACCATTTTTTCTGTGGAGCACACTTCATCCGCAAGTGCCCGCACGGCAAAGGTGCATTCTGGGTGAGCGACGACTTTGGCATCCGGATGCTCTTCTTTGATCGCCTGAATGCTGTCTCGCGTGAACTCGACATGAACATAGCAGGAGCCCTTCCAAAGCTCCATCTGGCGTCCCGTTTGCTCCATGACCCAGGAGCCAAGGTTTTGGTCTGGCACAAAGAGGATGGGGCGATCTTTCGGGGCTGCTTCGACGATTTTCACCGCATTGCCACTGGTGCAGATGCAATCGCTGAGGGCTTTCACGTGGCCGCTGCAGTTGATGTAGGCGATGACATAGTAGTTTTTGTTGGCGTTTGCCTTCAAAAAAGCCTCCAACTGGGGGCCGGGGCAGCTTTGCTCCAGCGAGCAACCGGCATTTCTGTCAGGCAGGATGACCGTTTTGCTTGGATTCACGATCTTGGCTGTTTCTGCCATGAAATGCACGCCGCAGAAGGCGATGACGTCAGCGCTGGTCTCTTTGGCCTTGTAAGCCAGTCCCAGGGAGTCACCCACGAAATCCGCGATCTCCTGAATGTCCCGGGTCTGATAGTTGTGAGCCAGGATCACGGCATTGCGTTCCTTTTTGAGGCGCAGAATCTCTGAAACAAGGGTGGGGGCGGCGGTGACCATGTTCTTCCCTAGCGCAGCTTTTTCTTCCAGCAACCGTCGCCTGCGGGGCTGGGCTGTGCTTTGAACACCAACGCGCCATTTGACTCGTCGCACTCTTCCTTTACCGGAACATCACACTGTTCAGTCGTCTCCTTCTTTCCTTTCCAGTTTCGTCATGTCCTCTCCAGTCCACAACTACACCGAAGACAGCATCAAATCCCTCGACTGGCGTGAGCACATCCGCCTTCGGCCGGGCATGTACATCGGCAAGCTGGGTGATGGTTCGCAGCCTGAGGACGGCATCTACGTCCTGCTCAAGGAGGTCGTGGACAACTGCATTGATGAGCATGTGATGGGCTACGGCAAGGTCATCGAAATTGAAATCAGCGAGGACAACCTCTGCTCCATCCGCGACTACGGACGAGGCATCCCCTTGGGCAAGCTGATGGAATGCGCCGCCCAGATCAATACGGGTGCCAAATACGACAGTGAGGTCTTCAAGCGTTCGGTCGGCCTGAATGGGGTCGGTATCAAGGCGGTCAACGCCCTCTCCGAATTCTTTGAAATTCAGGCTGTTCGCGAAAAGCAGACCCGGGCCATCGAGTTCTGCCGCGGCCAGGTGAAATATGACATGGGCAAGCCTCAATCCACTGAGCTGGAAAATGGCACACGCATTGCCTTTCGCCCTGATCCCGAGTCCTTTTCACCCAAGGTGAAGTTCAATCTCGACTTTGTCCGTGAGATGCTTCGCTACTATGCTTGGCTGAATCCTGGTCTGACGCTCAAGCTCAACGGTGAATCCTTCAAATCCAAGGAAGGCTTGCGTGATCTGATTGCCGCCAAGCTGACGGAAAGTCCCCTTTATCCTGTCATCCATCTTGATGGTAAGGATGTTGAGGTCGCCTTCACTCATGGAACCGGCTACGGCGAGGAGTTCTATACCTTCGTCAACGGCCAGCATACCACGCAGGGAGGTACCCATCTCGCGGCTTTTCGTGAAGCCGTCGTTCAGGAATGCCGTGATTTCTTCAAAAAGCAGTTCGAGCCGAGTGACGTTCGCACGGGCATCATTGCCGCCGTCTCCGTGAAGGTGCAGGAGCCCGTTTTCGAGTCCCAGACCAAGACCAAGCTTGGCTCCACCCACATGGAGCCCAACGGCCGCAACCTTCGCACGCACATCATCAACACCGTGGTGAAGGAATTGGACAACTACCTGCACAAAAATGCCGAGGTGGCCAAGCTGCTGCAGGACAAGATCCAGGCGAATGAGAAGGAGCGCAAGGAGATCAGCGGCATCCAGAAGGCGGCCAGAGAGAATGCCCGCAAGGCCAAGGTGCACAACAAGAAGCTGCGTGACTGCCGCATCCATCTCGATACCAAGGATAAGCGCCGGGAAGAGAGCACCATCTTTATCACCGAGGGTGACAGTGCCTCCGGCAGCATCACAAAGAGTCGCGATGTCGAGACTCAGGCGGTCTTCAGTCTTCGTGGCAAGCCGCTGAACTGCTTCGGGCTCACCCGCAAGGTTGTTTACGAGAACGAGGAGTTCTACCTGCTCGCCAACGCTCTTCAAATTGACGAGAACATCGAGGATCTGCGCTTCAACAAGATCGTGCTGGCCACCGATGCGGATGTGGACGGCATGCACATCCGGCTGCTGATGATCACCTGGTTTCTTCAGTTTTTCCCTGAGTTGGTGCATATTCCTAATGTCCGCGAAGGACATCTCTACATCCTCCAGACGCCTCTGTTTCGTGTGCGAAATAAGAAGGAGACCTTCTACTGTTACAGCGACGAAGAGCGTCAGCGTGCCATCCACCGCTGCGGTAAGAATGCTGAAATCACCCGTTTCAAAGGACTCGGCGAAATCAGTCCTGATGAATTCAAGCATTTCATCGGTCCCAAAATGCGGCTTGAGCCTGTGATCATGCCTGAGCACAAAAACATCAAGGAACTGCTCACCTTCTACATGGGCAAAAACACACCTGAGCGGCAGGCGCACATTGTCGAGAACCTGCGGATCGAAAAAGAACTGGAGTTCAAAGATGAGCTCAGTGAGCTGCCAGAAGCAGCCTGAGCTGTCTGACAGCCGGGCAGGTGCGCAATTCCTGCCCGGCTGGTTCAGCTAAGCTCCGTTTACACCTTCACCCAGCTCTTGTTGCGGCTGCTCTGCAGGATGGCTTCGCAGAGTTTGACCTCGTGGTGGCCGTCTTCGGCGCTGGCAAACAGGGCTGGAGTTGTCTTGCCGCTGGCGATGTGTTCATAAACGGCCCGGTAGTGCATCTTGTGGGCATCACTGAATCCTTCGGGATGCCCGCCAGGGTAGTCGGTGAAGTTGGCGACGTCCTCCATGAAGCCAGGTGTGGCTCGCTGCAAAATTTGATTGGGTTCGTCGCGCCGCCCCAGAAGGATTTCGTTCGGCTGCTGCAGATCCCAGCGGACGCTTCCCTTGGTGCCGTAGATGCCCAGTCCAAGGCTGCATTTCCACCCTGCTGCCACCTGGGAGATGCTTGCGTTGGCGTGGACGCCATCTGCAAATCCGTGCTTCGCCTTGCCGAACTTCAGCAGGACGCTCCCGAAATCTTCAGTGTCCACCTTGTAGGGCACCATGGTCTTGGGATCGATTTTGGCAAAAGTCTGAACTTCGCCTTTCGGGCGGAGGCGCTGTTTGTGAAAAGTTTCAATGTGAGCGAAGACGTTGGTGGCCCTGGAGCCAAGGATGAAACTGACTGCGTCAATCCAGTGGGTTCCAATGTCCCCGACGGCGCGAAGTTTGCCACCCTCGCTGGATAGCACACGCCAGTTGTAATCAGTTTCGTGGAGCAGCCAGTCCTGAAAGAAGTGTCCTTGAACATGGATGATTTTGCCGAGGTCGCCTCTTTCCACCATGGCTCGCATCTGCAGCACGGCCGGGAAGAACCGGCACATGTAGTTCACCGCGAAGACCGGGCCCTTTTTACCTCCTTTTCGGACGGCATCCACCACCAGTGATGTTTCGCTCGTCTTCATGCCCAGCGGCTTTTCGCAAATCACATGCTTGCCCATTTCAAGCGCTTTGAGGCATTGCTCTACATGCACCTTGTTGGGAGAGGTGATGTGCACGACATCCACATTAGGGCTGGCGTACATCGCCTCAAAGTCATAGTCGCCGTACACTTCAGGGATGCCCCAAAGGTCGCCCACTTGACGGGCGCTTTTGCTGGAACCACAGATGGCTGTGACCTGGATGCCGAGGCGTTTCAGAGCTTCGATGTGCACAGGGCCGATAAAGCCGGTGCCGATGATGCCAGCGCGAAGTTGGTGTAGAGGTTTCATGGAGGCCTCATCTCTACGAAAGGACTCCCCCTGCCAGCAATCCCTTTGCGAAGAATCTGTTGTGACGAAGTGAGAAATGACTTGCTGTTATATAAGAAAATATTCCATTATAATGAAATATCATGAGAGCACTCGTCAAAGCAAAAGCGGAGCGCGGTCTCTGGCTCCAGGATGTCCCGGAGCCGCAGGTCGGCATCAATGATGTCCTCATCAAGGTCCGCAAAACCGGCATCTGCGGCACGGACCTGCACATTTACAAATGGGATGCCTGGGCGCAGAAGACGATTCCTGTGCCGATGGTCGTCGGGCATGAGTTCGTCGGCGAGGTCGTGGCGGTGGGCAGCAACGTGAACGACTTCCATCCCGGCGAGATCGTCAGCGCCGAGGGCCACGTCGTCTGCGGTCGCTGTCGCAACTGCCTCGCCGGACGCCGACACCTGTGCAAAGACACCGTCGGCATCGGCGTGAATCGCGCCGGAGCCTTCGCCGAATACATCAGCGTGCCGATGACGAACGTCTGGCACCACCGCGAGGGCGTGGACAAGGAAGTGGCGAGCATTTTCGACCCCTTTGGCAACGCCGTTCACACCGCGCTGGCCTTTGAATGCATGGGCGAGGACGTTTTGATCACCGGCGCAGGCCCCATCGGCATCATGGCCATCCCCGTCGTCAAACACGCCGGCGCAAGGCACGTCGTCATCACGGATGTGAACGACTATCGCCTCGATTTGGCCCGCAAAATGGGCGCGACGGTCGCTTTGAATGTCAAAACCGGCAGTATCGCCGACGTGCAGAAGCAGCTCGGCATGAAGGAGGGCTTCGACGTGGGCCTGGAGATGAGCGGAAACGCTGCCGCCTTCCGCGACATGATCGACAACATGTGCCACGGCGGCAAAATCGCCATGCT
>CALDGV010000295.1 GCA_937941745.1 uncultured Prosthecobacter sp.
GAATCCAACGGGATACCCGATCATGCCGCTGGCGCCTTTCCCAACCGTGGGAATCCACACTCGATCTCTGCGCAGGAGTATGCGTTTTGGATGACGCTGGATCCGAAGGTGGGAGTCCGTCCGGTGCCAGTGGGGCGGGCCTTCTTCGGTGTGGCGGTGAATGGAGTGCCGTTTGAGGCGGGGACCGCTGAATTTTGGAATGGGGACCCTGCCTGGAATTATGAGGCCAAGAGCGGCCACATTGACCTCGGCCTGGATCAGAATGACGCCCACGTGCAGCCTGGCGGGAAGTATCATTACCATGCCCTGCCCGCAGGCCTGGTGCAGAAGCTGGGGGGCGACACCCCGAAAAAGATGCTGCTGATTGGCTGGGCGGCCGATGGCTTTCCAATTTATGCCAGCCATGGACATCAAAACCCGAAGGATGCCTCCAGCGCACTGATCAAGATGCGTTCAAGCTACCAGCTCAGGGCAGGTCGGCGTCCAGACGGCAATCAGGGACCTGGCGGCACTTACGATGGCACCTTCACAGCGGATTATGAGTATGTCGCGGGATCTGGAGACCTCGATGAATGCAACGGGCGCTTTGGGGTGACCCCCGAATACCCTCAAGGCATCTACCATTACTACATGACGGATGCGTTTCCCTACTTTGCCCGGCAGTGGAAAGGCGAGCCTGACGGTTCATTCCAGATGAAAGGCGGTCGTGGTGGTCCGGGGGGTGGTCCTGGAGGGCCGCCACGCCGTGGTCGTCGGGGTGGGCCTGGTTTCGGTCCCCCTCCAGGTTTTGGTCCTCCACCTGGGCGGCCGTGAAGGTGGGTGAAATGGCGACCGAGAAAGCTGCGTCAGGCGTGAAGGCTGGTTTCTGGCAGCCAAAAGGGCTGGCTGAGGTGAAGAAGAGGTCATTGTGACCAAGTTGATCGTTGCAATCCCCCCCTGCCCGCTAGACTCCGCGCCTCGAATCCCTTTCCCCCTTTTTCATCTCATGTCTCATCGAGTACTCATCATCGGAGCCGGCGGCGTCGGCCGTGTCGTCACCCATAAATGCGCCCAGCTTCCCGAGGTGTTTGGAGAGATCATGCTCGCCAGCCGCACGAAGTCGAAGTGCGACAGCATCGCGGCCGAGCTCAAGCGTCCGATCCAGACTGCCGGAGTCGATGCGGACAACGTGCCGGAGCTGGTGGCGCTTCTGAACGACTTCAAGCCTGAGGTCGTCATCAATGTGGCGCTGCCCTATCAGGACCTCACCATCATGGACGCCTGCCTCGAAGCCGGCGTGCATTACATCGACACCGCGAACTACGAGCCGCGTGATGTCGCCAAGTTCGAATACCACTGGCAGTGGGCCTACCAGGAGAAGTTCAAGCAGGCAGGCCTCACCGCTCTGCTGGGCTGCGGGTTCGATCCGGGGGTGACCAACGTGTACACCGCCTATGCGATGAAGCATCACTTCAGCAAGATCGACACGCTCGACATCATCGACTGCAACGCGGGCGATCACGGCAAGGCTTTCGCCACCAACTTCAACCCAGAGATCAACCTGCGCGAGGTCACTGCGAATGGCCGCTACTGGGAGAATGGCCAGTGGGTGGAGACGAAGCCGCTTGAAATCAAACGCAGCTTTTCCTTTCCGGACGGCATCGGCCCGAAGAACATCTACTGCCTCTACCATGAGGAGCTGGAAAGCCTTGTGAAGCACTTCGACATCCGCCGCGCCCGCTTCTGGATGACCTTTGGCGACCAGTACATCAAGCACATGGAGGTGTTGGTGAATGTCGGCATGACCGGCATCCATCCGGTGATGCACAAGGGCACCCCCATCATCCCCATTGAGTTCCTCAAAACGCTGCTGCCTGAGCCTGGCACCCTGGGTCCCGATACCAAGGGCAAGACCTGCATCGGCAACTGGATCGAAGGCACCGGCAAGGACGGCAAGCCCAAGCGCTACTACGTCTATAACATCTGTGACCACGAAGAGTGCTACAAGGAGACGAACTCCCAGGGCGTGAGCTACACCACCGGCGTTCCTGCCATGATCGCCGCCCGCCAGCTCCTGACCAATCCTGCAGAATACCGTCAGCCCGGCGTCTGGAACGTCGAGCAGCTCAATCCAGATCCCTTCATGGATGACCTGAATAAATATGGCCTTCCCTGGGTGGAAACGTGGCCCTCGGAGCCGCTGCCTGGCGAGGCCTGACCTGCAGCATCGTCCTTTGCAAAGCCCCGGCTGCCAAGCATGGCTCCGGGGCTTTTCAGTGCCGGCGTATGAAAACAAAATACCCCGGTGGGACCCAACCAAAATCCCACCGGGGCTTTAAGTGACCGGGCTGTCCCCAACCATGAAGTGACAGTCCAGCTCGTTGTAGTGAAGCTCGCGCTTCGAGAGTGAAAAAGAGCAGTTAGCAGGCCAACCTGACCTGCAAAATGGTCTCACCGAAGGACATTTCTGCCGCTTCAGGCCTTCTTCTTCTCGGGAGCTGCCGTGGCGTCGGGCTTCTTGGGCTCTGGGAGCTGGAATTTGGTGACGCCGGGCTGAGGCATCGGGCTGGGTTTGAAGCTGTCGCCCCACTTCAGGTCGTCCGGAGCCAGGTCCTGCGTGCAGGCGAGCATCTGGTCCCAGGTGATGAGCTGGCCGGTGTAGGCGGCTTCACGGCCCATGATGGCGACAAGGGTGGAGAGCATCATGCGGTCGCCATCATTGATGACTTCGCCTTTGCGGATGGCGTTGAAGAGCGCCTCGTGCTCGAGGTCGTACATGTTTTTTTCCTCACCGCGGAAGCGCCAGCGCTTGGCTCCGTCGATGAAGGGAGCGCCGCCTTTGCCAATGATCAGGGTGCCTTTTTCGCCACGGATGACGTCCTGGTTGTGTCCCTGGCAGCCTTTGATCTGGCGGGAGGCCATGTTGCACATGAGGCCGTTTTCCCACTCATAGGCTGCATGGAAGTGGTCGAAGATGTTGCCGTCCTCGGCCTTGATCTGACGGCCACCGGTGCCGATGCAGTTCATGGGCGGCTTGTCTCCCATGGCCCAGCAGATTTTATCCACGCTGTGCACGGCCTGCTCGACGAGGCTGTCGCCGCTCAGCCAGGAGAAGTTGTACCAGTTGCGCACCTGCCATTCGACATCGCTCATGCCGGCTGGGCGTCCGCTGGCAGGCGGCATGGGCTTCACGGGGCCGGTGTGGTAGGTGGCATAGACGCTGGTGATCTTGCCGATGTCTCCGCCCAGGGCACGCTTGAAGGCTTCGATGCGGGAGGTGCTGTAGCGCCAGCAGAAGCCGGCCACGAGGTTGAGCTTCTTCTCCTTCGCCTTTTTCACGGCGGCCAT
>CALDGV010000296.1 GCA_937941745.1 uncultured Prosthecobacter sp.
CAAAGAACGGCTCCGGCAGCGCATGAGACTCTCCCAGCACCGTCACCCGCCGCTCCTGCATGGCCTCCAGCAGCGCAGACTGCGTTTTCGGAGAGGCGCGGTTGATCTCATCCGCCAGCAGCAGGTTCGTGAAGATGGGTCCCGGCTGGAAGACAAACTCCCGCCGCCCGTCCACTTCCTGAAGCACCGGATTGCCCGTGATGTCGCCCGGCAGCAGGTCCGGAGTGAACTGCACCCGCCGCGTGGTCAGGTTCAGCGCCTTGGCCAGCCCCTTCACCAGCTCCGTCTTGCCCAGGCCGGGCAGGCCTTCCAAAAGCACATGCCCTCGTGCGATCACCCCGCAAAGAGCCAGGTCGATCAGTTCATCCTGCCCGAAAAGCACCTCCTTCAGCGCACGCCGCAGGGCAGCGATGAGGTTCGAGGCGGAAACAAGCTCCGATTCAGAGACAAACGCATCAGCAGGCATCACCCGCCGACTCAAGCAGCTCCAGCGCCCCGCTGTCGAGGCGAAAACAATCACGGAAGTTACCCCGAGAATGTCTTCTCTGGTTTCGACAGACGAGCCGCAGAGGCGCTTTGAGGCTCAAGGCTAGCGCCTTACGACCACAGGAAGGGCCTTCTCCAGCGCCGCGAGGATGCGGGCGTGGGTGGCATCGACTTCGGCGGTTTCGAGCGTCTTTTCTCCGCTGCGGTAGGTGAGGGTCCATGCGAGCGATTTGCGGTCGGCCGGGAGTTTGGTGCCGGTGGGGTCGGTGAAGACGTCGAAGAGGGCGGTGCTGATGAGCAGGGGCTCTTTGATGCCGGAGAAGAAGGCGGCGACTTTCGCGTTGGGCACGTCGGCGGCGATCTCGAAGGCGACATCGCGGCTCATGCCGGGGAAGCGGGGCAGGTCGGTGAACTTGGCGGGGCCGCTGCTGCCCTGGCGCAGGGCGCTGAGCAGGAGCTCGCAGACATACACCGGCTCGCGCGCATCCAGGGCGCGGGCGCGGGCCGGGTGCACCTGGGCTATCCAGCCGAGCACGCGATTGCCGGCCTTCAGCTCGCTGTGCAGCAGGAAGGTGCCGTTGTCCTTGAGCGGCTTGATTTCGATGGTGGAAACGCCCGGCAGGCTTTCCACCAGCCCGCGCAGGTCGAAGATGTCTGCGGCCTTGGGTTCACGGGCGTGCCAGGAACTGGGCGCGACTGGACCGCTGAGCAAAATGGCGAGGCGCTCTTCCTCGCGGACCATGCCGTTGGGCATCTTCAGGAAGACACGGCCGATTTCGAAGAGGCGCAGGCGGTCGGCACCCTGGCGGATGTTCAGCGCGGCACTGGCGAGCAGGCCGGGCACGATGCTGGGGCGCAGGGTGGTGTGGTCTTCCGAAAGCGGGTTCTTCAGCGCCGCAACGCCGCCGGTCGGATTGCCGAGAGCATCGTTGGTTTGCGCCGTGGAGACCAGGCGCAGGGTCTGGGCTTCATGGAAGCCGCGATGGGCCAGCGCCTGACGGAGCTGCATGGCGTGGTCATAGGCCTTGTCCGTGGCGTCGCCCTGGGCAAAGGCGGCGGTGAACTTCGCCGGCACGCGGTCCAGGCCGATGACGCGGGCGACTTCTTCGACGAGGTCCACACTGCGCTGCAGGTCGAGACGGTAGCTCGGGATGCTCCAGCGGCTTTTTTCCTTGCTGGCACTGAGCTTGGCCAGCCCCAGTTTTTCGAGGATGGCATGGGCTTCATCCATGGGGAGGTCGGGCATGCCGAGCAGCCGGCGGGCGCGTGCTTCATCCAGTTCGATGTCGTTCACGAGCTGGGGAACTGCGCCTGCCGCTTTCAGGACGTCCTCAGCGGAGCCGCCGGCGATGGTGAGAATGAGCTTCACTGCCAGATCGCTGGCACCGTGGACCTGATGCGGATCCAGGCCACGCTCGAAGCGGTAGCTTGAATCGCTGTGCAGGCCGAGCCGGCGCGCGGTGCGGCGGACCTCGCTGGGCGTGAAGTAGGCGGCTTCGAGGAGGATGTTCGCGGTGCCTTCCACAACGCCGGTTTCCTCACCGCCCATCACGCCAGCGATGGCGGCTGGACGCTGATGATCGGCGATGACGAGGTCTTCGCCAAGCAGGGTGTATTCCTGACCGTCGAGGGCCAGGATCTTCTCGCCCTCCTTCGCCCTGCGGACGACGATGCCGCCGTGGAGCTTGTCGAGGTCGAATGCATGGAGCGGCTGACCCATCTCCATCATCACGTAGTTGGTGACATCCACGATGTTGTTGATGGGGCGCAGACCGATGCTTTCCAGACGTGCCTTCAGCCAGGCGGGGCTGGGGCCCACCTTCACGCCACGGATGATCCTGGCGGTGTAGTAAGGGCAGCCGTCGGTGGCTTCGAGGGTGACTTCTTCAGCCTTGGCCACATGGGCCTTGGAGGTCGCTTGAGTGTGGTCGCGCTCGCCTTTCAAAGGCAGTCCGGTGAGGGTGGCGAGCTCGCGGGCCAGACCGAGGTGGCTGAGCAGGTCGGAGCGGTTCGGGGTGATCTCGAGGTCGAAGAGGGTGTCGCTCTCGACGATCTGGTTGATCGGTTTGCCGACGGGAAGCGAGCAGTCGAGAATCCACAGACCGCCGGTGTCTTCACCGATGCCGAGTTCCTTGCCGCTGCACATCATGCCGAGGCTTTCGACGCCACGGAGCTTGCCTTCTTTGATCTCGAAGCCACCGGGCAAAGCCGCACCGGGGAGCGCGAGCGGGACCTTGTCGCCCGCCTTGAAGTTCTTCGCACCGCAGACGATCTGGCGCAGGCTGCCGCTGCCGTCATCGACCTGACAGACGCTGAGCTTGTCGGCATTTGGGTGCTGCTCAAAGGACTGGATCTGGGCGACGATGACCTTGTCGGAGGCGACGCCTTTTTCCTCAATGCCCTCCACCTCGATGCCGGCGAAGGTCAGGAGGTCGGAAAGCTGGGCGGTGGTGTAGCCGCTGAGGTCGATGTGGGTCTGGAGCCAGTTGAGGGAGACTTGCATGGGAGGAAGGCTGTCAGGAGGTCAAAATGCTTCAGGAGGTAGCAGGGCTCAGGCAGCGAACTGCTGCAGGAACCGGACATCGTTTTCGATGAGGTGGCGGATGTCGGAGATGCCGTGGAGGATCATGGCGAGGCGGTCGAGCCCCATGCCGAAGGCGAAGCCCGTCACCTGATCGGGGTCGAAGAGATTGTCGCCGCGGGTCTTGCTGACGGCGGCGAAGACGGCGGGATCGACCATGCCGCAGCCGGCGATTTCGATCCAGCGGGCTTCCTTGCCCTTGGCCTCCAGCTTCACGTCGATCTCGAAGCTGGGCTCGGTGAAGGGGAAGAAGTGCGGGCGGAAGCGCACGGCGGTGTTGGGCCCGAAAACTTCGCGGAAGAAGAACTCCAGCGTGCCCTTGAGGTCGGCCAGGGAGACATCCCTGTCCACATAGAGGGCCTCAATCTGATTGAAGACGCTCAGGTGGGTGGCGTCGATCTCATCGCGGCGGTAGGCGGCCCCTGGGGCGATGATGCGGACGGGCAGGTCTTTCACCGTCTCCATGGTGCGGATCTGCACGCTGGAGGTGTGGGTGCGAAGGAGCTTGCCATCGGGCATGTAGAAGGTGTCGCTCTCATTGCGCGCTGGATGGTCGGCGGGGGTGTTGAGGGCATCGAAACAATGCCACTCGGTCTCCACTTCCGGGCCGTCAGCGAGGGTGAAGCCCATGCGGCGCAGGGTGCGCACGGCAAGATCGCGAATCTGAGTCAGAGGGTGCAGGCTGCCGACTCCAGCTCCGGGCCGGCCGGGCAGGGTCAGATCAATCCCGGCGACAGCCTGGGCATCCTTGGCGGCCTGGAGGGCCTCCTTGCGTGTGGCGAGGCCGTGGGTGATGGCGTCGCGGACCTCGTTCAACTTGGCACCGACATCCTTTTTTTGCTCCACGGGCACATCACGCATCCCAGCACTCAGGGCGGTGAGCTTGCCCTTCTTGCCGAGGCAGTCGATTCGGAAGGCCTCCATTCCGGCTTCATTAGTCAGCGTTTCCACCGCGGCCAGGGCCTCGGCC